>JBOFQV010000275.1:0-2550 GCA_051650705.1 Clostridium sp. | reverse complement strand
TAATTCATGTAATAAACTTTTTATGTGAAGATATTAATATAAATACTTTATTTAAACGTAGTTATTCTGAGGAAAATTACTTCTTAAATTTTATAGATAAAAATAAAGACAATTTAAATAAGGAAGAATTAATTGATATTTTAGAAATTAAAAAGAAAGCATTATTAAGTAAACAATATGGTCAAGGAAATGAAATTACCTACAACATATTAAAGAATATATATACTTTAGGAGAGTATTTAGTTAATAAAAAGAATAAAGAATTGCTTTTTAGCGAGCTTTTAACAGTATTTAGAGAAGATGACAAAGAGGAAGTAAACTTTAATGAAAGTTTACTTTTAGGAAGAGATTATGGATCATTAACAAATTCTTGTATGTATTTAATGCTATTATTAAAATTCGTTGAAATAGAAAGTGATTATGAAAAGAAAATAATAAAACTTGTTATTGAAAATAATGCACTTTTAAAGCTTGGAAGATTGTTTACTAGACTAGAAAGTGAAGAAATAATTAAAGGAATTAATTCTTTAAAAGAAATTGGAGTTCCAGAATTTGTGCTTTTAGGAGGGTTAGTAGAAAGTATAAATCCATTAATAAGAGAATTTAATTCCATTGATATAATAAAGTGGAGTGATGAAGCAATTAATAATGCCTTTAATTTATTTAAAGAAAGCAATAATTTTATTAGCACATATATATTGCTAGAAAAGGTTGGGGCTAAAGAATTAGATTATCAAAGCGTAGCTAAAGAAATGTTAATTTCAGAATTACAGAATAAGTTATCCTTTAAAGAGGTTTGGAAGGAAGTGGATTTACTATTAAGTGGGGATGAATTATCCTCAGACTTTATTTATAGCTTAGATAGAGCAGAGCCAAATTTATGTATGTCAAGAGCTATAGGAGCATTTTGTATTGTAAGCCATAAACCATTAATTTTTAAAAGATACCTATCTTTAATCTACAGTAGAGAAAATGTTTCTATTTGTAGGAATATTAATAATGCTCTAATGAGAGTAAATGAAGAAATGGGTGACTTTAATAACTCCTTTAAGTATTATGTTTCACTTGGAGTAGATGAAAAATTATGGCTTCAAATGCATTTGATTAAATTAAGACAAGGATATTATGATGTATTAACTCCTATAATACAAGAAAAATATGAGCTTATTGTAGAGGTTTTAATTGAAAATAAAATTTACAATTGGGATTATTGGTTAAATGAAATATATAACGTAGTTGGAGATAATTTATTAAAGCTTTCAAGTGGTATAATAAATACAGGAAACACAGAAGCAATAAAATTTATAACAGATAAAGCAAAGGAAAATAAAAAATACTATAAGATATTTACAACTAAAACTAACTTAGAGGATATTAATGTTAGAAAAGGAGTTGTTGAATATATTATTTCAATAGAACATAAGGAGAAGGAAGAGTTTTTATCTAATATTTTAAAATCAGAAACCTCCAAGGTTATAAAGGATAATATTAATAGATATCTTCAAAATGAAAAACTAAGGAAATTAGGTGGTGAATCAGGTGGTGAATCAGGTGGGAAGGAGTATATTGTTTCCATAGTAAATGGAGATAATAGTGTAAATAAAGGATTAACTAAGTATGATTTTAAAATAGCACCAAAGGTAAAATGGGAAAACTCAAAAGAAGAGGTTGAAGAAAAAATATTAAGATATATTTTAAAATCCTATTTAAATAACAAAGAGGTAAAAAGTAATCCAAGTATTAAGTTTATAATTAAAGCATTAAATAAAGAGGATATAGAGAAGTTCTCATATTATATATTAAATATGTGGCTTTCAACTGGAGCTGAAGCTAAAGAAAGATGGATATTAAGCTTTGTAGGAGAATATGGGGGCGTAGAAGCCATTTCATTAATATTTAATAAAGTAAGGGACTTTGCAGATAATTCAAGACATGCTATGGCTTTAGAATGTTTAAATGCACTTGCTTTAAGTAAGAAAAATATGGCCATAGTTTATATAAATTCCATTGCTATTAAATTTAAATATAGAAAAATTAGAGAAAAAGCAAATGAGTGTTTAGATTTATCAGCTGAGATTAGAGGAATGAGTAGAGAAGAGCTAGAAGACATAATCATTCCTAATTTAGGCTTCAACGAAAGGGGAGAAAGAGAATTCTCTTATGGAAGCAGAAGTTTTATTGTTAAGCTAAATATAGATAACACACTTCAAATTAAAGATGTAAATGGTAAAGGCTACAAAAGCTTGCCAAAGGGTAATAAAAGTGATGATGAAGAATTGGTTAAGCTATGCGACAAAGAGTTTAAGCAGTTAAAAAAGGATTTAAAAAGTACAGTAGCAATTCAAGCGGGAAGATTAATGGAAACATTAAGTTCAAAAAGATATTGGAGCTATGAAACCTTTAATAATGTATTTATAAAAAATCCAATAATGACTAAATTTGCACTGGGACTTATTTGGGGAGTGTATGAAGAGGGAAAACTAATTACTTCCTTTAGATATATGGAGGACGGAACTTTTACAACATATGATGAGGAGGATTTTGAACTAA
>JBOFQV010000274.1:0-5167 GCA_051650705.1 Clostridium sp. | reverse complement strand
GGACGCCATATTTTAGTGGAATACTACAACTGTGATAGTCAAATTTTAAAAAATCATTCTCTAATTGAGGAGTACATGTGTGAAGCTGCTGTACGTTCAAAAGCTACAATAGTAACTAGTTGCTTTCACGAATTTAATCCATGGGGAGTTAGTGGTGCTGTAA
This sequence comes from Clostridium sp., assembly GCA_051650705.1. Classification (GTDB taxonomy): domain Bacteria; phylum Bacillota; class Clostridia; order Clostridiales; family Clostridiaceae; genus Clostridium. Next base: position 5,004 of record JBOFQV010000274.1, on the reverse strand, counting down.
TTATACAAGAATCACATCTTACCATTCACACATGGCCTGAATATGGCTATGCTTCTGTTGACCTTTATACCTGCGGTGATTCTGTAAATCCATGGGTTGGTTTTGCTTATTTAGAAGATGTTTTAAAAGCAGAAAGAAGCGAATCTACTGAAATTGCAAGAGGAATGGTTGAAAAAATCAAAGCATTCTCTCCAATGAAGATAGAGCAAATTACCCACAAACCAATGGAATTTATAAATGCATAAGGAGAAATTTTAAGATGGAACTATGGTATACAGAAAACCAAACTGAAAATACTAAATTTAGCATGAGAGTTAAAGAAACTTTATTTTCTAAAAAAAGTGAATTTCAACAAATTGATATTATAGATACCTATGATTTTGGAAAGGTTCTTGTAATTGATGGTTGGACTATGATTACTGAAAAGGATGAATGGGTTTATCACGAAATGATAACTCACGTTCCCCTTGCTGTTAATCCATACATTGAAAATGTTCTTGTTATAGGTGGTGGAGATGGTGGAACCGTTAGAGAACTTACTAGATTTAATAATATTAAGCATATTGATATGGTAGAAATTGATGAAGAAGTAGTTAAAGCTTCTCAACTCCATTTACCATTTACCGCATGCAAGCTTACTGATGAACGAGTAAATTTATACTATCAAGATGGATTAGAATTTGTTAAGGATAAAAAGAATATATATGATTTAATAATTGTAGATTCAACAGACCCAATAGGACCTGGTGAAGGATTATTCACAAAGGAATTTTACACTGATTGTTATAATGCATTAACTGAAAATGGAATATTAATCAATCAAGGAGAAAGCCCTTATTATGATAATAATAAAAGAGAAATGAAAAGAAGTCATGAAAAATTAAAGGAAATCTTTGAAATCTCTACAGTGTATCAATATTCTATTCCTACCTATCCATCAGGACACTGGTTCTTTGGATTTGCATCAAAGAAATTAAGTCCTATTACAAATATAAATGTAGAAAAATATGAAGAGAGAAACCTTGAAACAAAATATTATAATCTTCCTCTTCATTTAGGCGCTTTTGCTATTCCTAATTATGTGAGAAATCTATTAGATTTAAAGTAGCATAAAGGAAGGTGATAACATTCACCTTCCCTTTAAATTTATACTATATAGCTTTTAACAGCTTCCTTAACTTCCTCTGAATTTTTTGCATACCATTCATTAAAAGTTAAGTTCTTTTCTTCACACTTTTCAGCTAATTTATAAAGGAATTCTGGCACCTCTTCAAAAATAACGTCACCAATAATTTCTCCAAGCTTAGCATTTCCAACTCCATAGCTTCCTCCAAAAGAAACCTCGTAAACCATTTTTAATTCATCATTTACACGCTTCTTCTTACCAGCCAATCCAATTGCCCCTATCTCTTGAACTCCACAAGAATTATGACAACCTGAAATATATACTCTTGGCATTAAATCACTCTTATAGCCTTTATCTTTAAAATACTTAATCATATCATTTAAAGTTTTTTGACTTTCTAAAATACCCATTTGACAAGTAGGAACCCCAATACAGCTTACACTTTGAGTTATTTTATATTCCTCACCTAATCCATCTGTAACATCCAATAATTCCTTAGCTTCATCTCCATTTAAATTTAAGAAGTATACTCCTTCTGTCATAGATAATCTAATTAAAGGAACATCATATTTTTCTAACTTATCTAAAATCTTTTTAAAAGTAGCTAAGTCTAATATTCCACCTGCTGGTTGAAAATACACTCCATATAAGCCCTTTTGCTTTTGTTTTACTATTCTTTTGCTATTTAATTCTACTTCTTTACCATCCTTCAAATAATCAATATGATTTAGCTTTAATTCAAGCCCACCTTCAGATTTTACCTTTTCAAAATGCTTCTTAAAGCCTTCTCTAAATCCATCCTCACCTAAGGTATCTATCATATATCTTACTCTTGCTTGGAAGTGGTTTTCATAATTCCCTTTTTCCTTATAAAGCTCAACCATTCCTTTAATTGCATAAAGTAAATCATCAGCTTCTATTAATTCCCCATATTTTATTGCAACCTTTGGATTTCTACCAAGTCCACCACCAAAATAAATATCAAAATATTCTTTACCATCCTTTAATACAGCTACAAAGCCTAAATCCTGTATTGTACAATGTCCTTCATCCTCATCTGATGATGATATTGAAACCTTTAGCTTTCTTGGTAATTTATATTTATTTATGTCCTTAACAAAATAATTGTTAGCTGCTAATGCATATGGTGTAACATCAAAAGCTTCCTTTAGATCTACACCTGCAAGGGGAGACATAGCAACATTTCTTGGAAAATTACCTCCTGCTCCTCTTGAAAATAAATTATGATCAATTCCTGCATCCATTAACTCACAAACTTCATTTAGCTTTAATCCATGAAATTGAATAGCTTGACGTGTTGTTAAGTGTACTGAGTCTAAATTATATTTCTTTGCCATTTCATATATAAATTTAAATTCACTCACACTAAGTATTCCTGATGGAGTTCTTAATCTAATCATGAAGTTTTCTTGATCCCTATGGGCATAAACACCATACCCACCTGAAAACTTCTTGAAATCCATCTTTGAAACTTCTTTATTTAAAAACTTTTCACCATACTCTTTGAAACCCGGAATTTCACTTTTTAATTCTTTTTTAAAATTTTCCATACATCTTCCTCCTAACTACAGTATTATAATAAGTTTTCTCTAATTATAAACTTTTTATTCCTAACCCTATCTTCCCTTTTATATTATTTTATATTTAAATAAAAAAAATTTCTATCTAAAATTTGATTTTAGATAGAAATTATTCTAAATTAATCTACTGATTTTAAAGATTCAACCATAGGTACATTCTTTAGCTTATAATACATTGCTAAGTTTACTATTGCTGCAAAAACTATAGTTAAAATTATTGAATATATACTTGATGAAAAATCTAAGTTTCTTCCAAACATAAAACTTTCCATTTCTGCTGTAACTATTATAAATTTGTGAAGAGCAGCTCCAAGTCCCAATCCAACTAAAGAACCTATAAAGGTTAAAATAAAGTTTTCTCTAAAAACATATGAGCTAACTTCATTATCATAGAAGCCTAAAACCTTAATTGTAGCAATTTCTCTTAATCTTTCACTAATATTAACATTGGTTAAATTATAAAGTACTACAAAGGCTAGCGCCCCTGCTGAAACAATCATTACTACTACAACAATATTTAAGCTTGAAATTGTATCACTAAAGCTATTTTCCATTCCAGAGTTGAATGAAATTGAAGATATTTTTTCATCCTTCGATAGAGTTTCCATTAAAGCATTTTCAAATTCCTTTGAAGTGCTTTCATTTATTGTCATAATACCATTAAATCTTGGCTTAACTCCATGAATCTCTTCATATAACTTTGGTCCCATATAAACAAAATGAGAAACATAGTTTTCTGCTATTCCAGTAACTTTAACTTCTTTTGAGAAACCATTGTCATCCTTTAATGAAATCACATCTCCTACTGATACCTCTAATGAATTAGCCAATTTTTCTGTAATTATAACCCCATCATTTGATAGATTTAATTCATTCCTTGACTTTCTTTCCTTTAGGTCTATAAAGCTTCTTAAATTTTCTGTTTCCTTAGGAACAATTAAATTTATATCCTTTTCTCCATTATCATTGAAGGCTTTTTGATATGCAGATTCTATATTCATATATTGTTTGATTCCATTTTCCTCTGTTAAATAGGAATCAATTCTTTCTAAATCATCTACAGTTGCCTTATCATCAATTCCAATTGTTAAGTTATACTTGAATATATCACCATATTGCTTTTCTACAATAACTTCTATGGAATCCTTTATTCCAAACCCAGCTAAAAGAAGTGCTGTACAACCTGATATACCTATAACAGTCATTAAGAATCTCTTTTTATATCTGAATATATTTCTTGCTGTTACCTTTCCTATGAAATTTAAATTGTTCCATATTAAAGGTATTCTCTCAAGCAATATTCTCTTACCTTCTGGTGGTGCCTTTGGTCTCATTAATGAGGATGGCACTTCTTTTAAATCCTTACTACATGCTAAATATGCTGCTAATGTTGTTATTGCCACTGCTGAAACTGTAGCAAGAGCTGAATAATATAAATTAAACTCCTTTATAAGTTCTGGTATATTAAACATTATTCCATAAGCATTAAATATAACTGATGGGAATATGTTCATTCCAACAACAATACCAACTACACTACCACAAATACTTGCTGTAGCTGCATAGAATAGGTACTTAGATGCTATTTTCCATTGTGAATATCCTAAAGCCTTTAAAGTTCCCATATTCACTCTTTGCTCATCTACCATTCTTGTCATTGTAGTTAAGCAAACAAGTGCAGCAACTAAGAAAAAGAATACTGGGAAAACTTGAGCTATTGCATCAACACTATCAGTTGATGATTTATAACTCATATAACTATAATTTTTTTCTCTATTAAGAACATACCACTCGGCATCTCCCATTGCTTCAATTTTTTCCTTTGCATCTGCAAGTTGTCTTTCTCCATCAGCAATTTTAAGCTCTGCTTCTTTTTTAGACTTTTCAAATTCTGCTTCTCCTTGAGAAAGTTGTACTTTTCCATCTTCAAGCTTTTTACTAGCATTATCAAGTTCTCTATTTGCTGTTACCTTTCCATTTTCAAGGTTTATCTTTTGCTTTTCTAATTCTCTTCTTCCACCATCAACCTGTGCTTTTGCCTCATTCATCTTAGTTTGAGCTTCATTTAGCACACTATTATAAACCTTTAATGATTCATTTATTGGTAGTAATTTTACATCAACTGCTGCAATCTTACCTTGTAATGTTGCCTTCTCTCCCTCTAATGATGCTCTTTCCTCCGGTGTTAATGTTTCATCTAAAAGCTTTTTATCAATTTGCTCAATTTCCTTTTGATAAGATAGCTTTTCATCTTCTAGCTTTTTCTTATCACCTTCA
>JBOFQV010000273.1:0-6789 GCA_051650705.1 Clostridium sp. | reverse complement strand
AGTTTTTTGTTGTTCAAAATAAAAAGCTTTTTGCTACACCGCTACTTTTAATACTTATTTTGATAGAAGGATCAGATATAATTTTTGCATTTGATTCAATACCAGCAATTTTTTCAATTACAACAAATCCGCTAATAGTATATACATCTAATATTTTTGCCATACTAGGATTAAGAAGCATGTACTATTTACTAGTAAAGGTTAATAATAAATTTAAATTAGTTAAGCTTGGTGTATCTTTTGTAATAATATTTACTGGTATTAAACTACTAATAATTTATTTTGGAGTAAGCATTTCTACATTAGTATCAGTATTGATTATTTGTATAATAATGTTATTCTCAATTTTATTATCCCTTATTATTTCATAAATATATTTTTATAAAGAGTAAAATTTTTAGCGGGTCATAGTATAATAATAGTAGAAAGATAACTTGCTCAAATGTTAAAGAAAAGGTGTGGTGGTACCATGAGTGTAAAATATAAGGAGTATAAAAGGGTGGGGCAACTTGGAATATCTCTATGTATGGATATAGGCTTTCCTTTTTATGGAGTTGTTTATGCATCACCAGGAGTACTAAACCATATAAAAAGAAAACATGGTAAACAGTTGTCAAAGAAGGTGAAGGAAAACTTAATTTGTACCATTGAGAAAATTATTGAATGTCCGGATTATATTGGAATTAGGGAAGGAGAGGTACCAACATTAGAGCTTATAAAAAAAATTGATGCAACTCTTTTATTAGGATTAAAGGTGGATGAGGAAAAAAACTATATATATGTAACTACCTTATACCCAATAACAGAGGGCAAAATTAATCAAAGGCTATATAGCGGAAAATTAGTTGAGTATGATGAGGAAATATACGTAAAAAAGAAAAAGAGAAAAAAAGGCGCATAATAATTGATTTTACTATTAAAAAGGGTATAATCATAGGTGGAACATTTTTATAATTAATAGCATATAATGAATAGTTGATGTTTTTGAGGTGAGAAAGGGCTCCTCACGCGCTAAGTAGTAAACAGAGATGCAGGATACGCCGACCTGCCAAAAACATTATCTTAAACTTTTGGGAAACCAAGAGTTTTTCTTTTTAATACAAGCAATAAGATTATAAATAAAAATACAAAAGAATGTAGGAGTGTGGTTTTATGAAAAAAATAGCTGTAGTATTTAACGGTGGAACAATTTCTATGAAGGTTGATGAGAGAATTAAGGCAGCAGTTCCAGGATTGACAGGAGAAGAAATAATGTCTATGGTAACTGGAATAGAAGGAGTTGCTATAATTGAAAATTATCAATTTTCATCACTTCCATCACCTCATGTTACTCCAAAAGTAATGCTTGAGTTATCAAAATTTATAGCAGAGATATTAAATAGAGATGATATTGATGGAGTTGTAGTTAGTCATGGAACTGATACTTTAGAAGAAACAGCTCAATTTTTAGACTTAACAGTTTTAAGTAATAAACCAATAGTTGTTACTGGTGCTATGAGAAGTAGTTCAGAACTTGGATATGATGGCCCCTTTAATTTGGCAACTTCAATTTGTACGGCAATATCAGAAGAAACTATAGGAAGAGGGGTACTTGTTTGCTTTAATGGAGAATTGAATTCTGCAAGAGAAGTTACTAAAACAAATTCAATGAGCCTTAATGCATTTCAAACTCCAAACTTTGGACCGATAGGAATAGTTGATAATAATAAGGTTATATTTTATAGAAAATGTACAAGGAATTCAAAGATGCCAATTGAAAATATAAATAAAGATGTTGCTCTAGTGAAATGTGTAGCTGGTATGGATTCTGAATATATTAATTTCTTACTAGATAAAGGTATAAGTGGAATTGTAATTGAAGCCTTGGGAAGAGGGAATGTACCACCAAAAATGGTTGATGGAATAGAGAGAGCAATTGAAAAAAATGTTCCTGTAGTTATAGTTTCAAGATGCTATGAGGGAAGAGTTTTTGAAAGTTATGGCTACGAAGGGGGAGGAATGGACTTAAGAAGAAGAGGGGTTATTTTTGGAGATAATATGCCTGGACAGAAGGCAAGAATAAAGTTGCTAGTTGCATTAAATCATTATAATGATTTAAAAGATATTAAAAGGGTTTTTGAAGAAGGATTTTACGGGATAAATACGAACAATGATTAATTTAAAATGAAAAATGTTAAGTAATTATTGACAATGTTAATGTATTTACATATAATAATATTCGTAAAGGTAATAACTCGTATATGATGATAATAAGGTTCATCGTTTCTACAAGACACCATAAATGTCGCGCTATGAGTTCTAATCGGAGTATTTTTAAAAGTCTCTAAGAGTTATTGGTTTACAAATAACTCTTAGGGACTTAATTTATTTTCGGGGGGAATTAAAACATGCAAATGGTAAATGAAAAAAAAGGTTTGTTAGAAATATTTTCTAATGAAAAAGTGGATTTCAAGAAAGAAATAATAGCAGGAATAACTACATTCCTTACAATGGCGTATATTATAGCTGTAAATCCAAGTATTTTAAGTGAAACTGGTATGCCAGCAGGCGCACTAGTAACAGCTACTTGTTTAACGGCAGGGCTTGCAACAATATTAATGGGAGTATTTGCAAATCTTCCTTTTGCATTAGCATCTGGTATGGGATTAAATGCATACTTTGCTTTTTCTGTTGTTATTGGAAAAGGTATATCATGGGAAATTGCTTTAACAGCAGTATTTGTAGAAGGAATTATATTCATCTTAATGTCAATATTTAAAATGAGAGAAGCAGTTGTAAAAGCGATTCCAATGAATATGAAATATGCTGTTACAGCAGGTATTGGATTGTTTATTGCATTTATAGGGTTAACAGGAAGTGGACTAGTTGTAGCAGATGAAAATACATTTGTTGCATTAGGAGATTTTACAAGACCAACAGTACTTATAACATGTTTAGGATTATTAATAATTGGAGTTTTAGATAAAAAGGGTGTTAAAGGGGCAATATTATTTGGTATATTAGCATCAACACTTGCAGCTTGGGGATATGCAAAATTTGACCCAGAATATGCAGCAGCACTTGGTATTTATTTACCAGATGGAATCTTTAAATTTGAAAGTATAGCACCAATAGCAGGGAAGATTGACTTTGGATATATGTTAAATCCAGAGACAATAACAAGTTTCTTTACTATAGTTTGTACATTCTTATTTGTAGATTTCTTTGATACAATTGGTACTTTAGTTGGAGTTTCTTCTAAGGCAGGAATGTTAGATGAAAATGGAGATGTACCAAATGCAGGAAAGGCTCTTTTAGTCGATGCAATAGGTACAACAGCAGGAGCTTGCATGGGAGTTTCAACAGTAACAACCTATGTAGAGTCATCAACAGGGGTTGCAGCTGGAGGAAGAACAGGATGGACTTCAGTAGTGACGGGAGTGTTATTCTTAATAGCTATGTTCTTCTCACCAATATTCGTAGCAATTCCAGCATGTGCAACTGCACCAGCTTTAATTTATGTTGGATACTTAATGCTTGGAGCTGTAAAGAATATAGACTTTGATGAAATAACAGAAGCGCTACCGGCATTTATTACAGTTGCAGCAATGCCATTAACATACAGCATTGGTGATGGTATTACACTAGGAGTGTTAGCATATGTTTCAATTAATTTAGTTTATAATATTTTCTTTGCAGAAAAAGAAGAAAAGAAAAAAGTATCATGGGTAATGATAATACTTGGAATGATATTTGTATTAAAATTATTCTTCTTATAAGATTAAGGATTAGATGTCTCAAATTAATGAGGCATCTTTTTTTATAAAATTAAATGTTAACTTTCTGTTAACAAACCATTGACACTATAAAAAGGCTAATATAATATATATCTTATGAATTAAACAAAAGGGAGGCAAAAGTATGGTTAAAAGCATGACTAGTTTTGGAAGAGCAACCTCAGAAGAAGGTAGTGAGAGAGTTTATTCTGTTGAAATGAAAAGCGTAAATCATAGGTACTTAGATATGAATATAAGAATGCCAAAGATTATGTATTCATTTGAAGAGAAAATAAGAAAAATGATATCATCTTCTTTAAATAGAGGAAAAGTTGATATATTCATTAATTCTAAGAATTATGGCAAGAATGAAGGCGTAGCAGAACTAAATAAGGATTTGGCACAAAGCTACATTAATTGTTTAAAAGAATTAGTAAGTGAATTTGGCGTTAGAGATGATATATCAGCAACAGCAATTTCAAGGTTACCTGAAGTTATTACTGTAGTTGAAAAAGAAGAAAACGCTGAAGAAATATTTAAAGAAATTTCTCCGCTTGTAGAAGAAGCATTAAAAATGATGGAGAATATGAGGGTTGCAGAAGGTAGTGAGTTAAAGGAAGATATATTATCAAAACTTACTATTATAGAAGGTCATGTTAAAGAAATAGAAAAAATTGCTGATGCCGTTCCTACAAATTATAAAAGAAAGCTTGAAGAAAGAATTAAAGAGCTTACATCTAATGTGGAGGTTGACCAAAGCAGAATTGCAATGGAAGTTGCTCTTTTTGCAGACAAGGCCACAGTAGATGAAGAAATAACAAGATTATATTCTCATATTACACAAATGAGAGAAACATTAAATTTAAGTGAGCCAATTGGAAGAAAATTAGATTTTATTATTCAAGAAATGAATAGAGAAACTAACACAATTGGGTCTAAATCAAGTGATATGGATATGACAAACATTGTCATTAACATAAAAAATCTAATAGAAAAAATTAGAGAACAAGTACAAAATATAGAGTAGGAGGAGAACGATGGGAATAAAACTAATCAATATTGGATTTGGAAACATAGTATCTGCAAATAGATTAGTAGCTATAGTTAGCCCAGAATCAGCACCAATTAAGAGAATAATCCAAGAAGCTAGAGATAGAGGAATGCTTATTGATGCAACTTATGGAAGAAGAACAAGAGCAGTTATAATCACTGATAGTGACCATGTAATATTATCAGCAGTGCAACCAGAAACAGTGGCACACAGATTATCAACTAAAGATGAAACAGTAGATGAGGTTGATGAATAATGAACAAAAGAGGAATTTTAATAGTTATATCAGGACCTTCAGGTGCTGGTAAAGGAACTATATGTAAAGCGCTTTTACAAGAAGAAGAGAACCTATTCATTTCAGTTTCAGCAACAACAAGAGACCCTAGAAAGGGAGAAGTTGATGGCGTTAACTATTATTTTGTAACTAAAGATGAGTTTGTTAAAAAAGTAGAACAAGGAGAGTTTCTAGAGCATGCTGAGGTGTATGGTAATTATTATGGTACACCAAAGTGGAAGGTAGAAGAAATGCTTGCTTCTGGTAAAAATGTTATTCTTGAAATAGATATTCAAGGTGCATTAAATGTTAAGAAAAATTCTAAGGAAGGAGTATTTATATTTATATTACCTCCTTCAATGGAAGAATTAAAACAAAGAATTATAAATAGAGGTAGTGAAACTCAAGAGAGCTTAATGAGAAGATTTAAATCAGCTTATCAAGAAATTAACTATATATCTAAATATAATTATGCTGTTGTTAATGATGAAGTACCTTTAGCAGTAAAAAAGATACAATCAATATTAGCAGCAGAAAAATGTAGAGTAGACAGAATAAAAGACACAATATTAGATTCAAAGGAGGGTTTAATTCATGAACAACTCTATGATTAATCCATCAATAGTAGAATTATTAGAAAAGGTAGAAGATAAATATTCTTTAGTAATTGTTACTTCAAAGAGAGCTAGACAAATAATAAATGGAAGCGAAGCATTAGTTGATATAGACTCAGAAAAGCCATTAACTATTGCAATTAATGAAGTTAATGACGGTGAAGTAGTATATGAAAGAATAAAAGAAGGTATTAAATAATTATGGACAAAAAATGTGTGGTATTAGGGGTAAGTGGAGGAATAGCTGTTTATAAAGCCTTAGATGTTATAAGTAGCTTAAGAAAAAAAGATGTGGAAGTGCATGTTATAATGACAAAATCAGCCACTGAATTTGTAACTCCATTATCATTTCAATCATTAAGTCAAAATCTTGTTACAACAGATATGTTTGCTGAACCAAAAGCTTGGGAGATTGGACATATTAGTCTTGCTAAAAAAGCAGATGTTTTTTTAGTGGCACCAGCAACAGCAAACGTAATAGGTAAAGTGGCAAATGGTATAGCAGATGATATGCTAACTACTACAATAATGGCAACAAAAGCAAAGGTTATTTTTGCGCCAGCTATGAATACAAATATGTATGAAAATACAATTGTTCAAGATAATATTAAAAAGCTTAAGGATTTTGGATATGAATTTATTGAACCTGCTTCAGGAAGACTTGCATGTGGAGATGTTGGAAGTGGTAAGCTTGCATCACCAGAAACCATTGTTGACAGAGTAATGATGGAACTAAGGGATGAGAAGGACTTAAAGGGTAAAAATATTCTAATAAGTGCAGGACCAACACAATCACCAATTGATCCAGTAAGATTTATAACAAATAGAAGTACTGGTAAAATGGGATATGCAATTGCAAAGGAAGCAAGAGATAGAGGAGCAAATGTAACACTTGTTACAGGACCATCTAATGAGGTGGCACCTCAAAGAATTGAGGTTGTTAGGGTCAATACTAATAATGAAATGAGAGAGGAAATCTTAAATAGATTTGACTCTTTAGATATTATTATTAAATCAGCAGCAGTTGCAGATTATAAAATTAAAGAATATAGCAATAAAAAAATTAAAAAAGGAGAGGGAGATTTAACCCTTAAC
>JBOFQV010000272.1:0-7367 GCA_051650705.1 Clostridium sp. | reverse complement strand
TTGATGAGGTAACAAATGTTACACATAATATAGAACTTTTTAATTTAGATAGGGCTTTTTATGAAAATAACTTGGATATCTTCTCATTTAAAATAGATGTTAATCTCAGAGTTGAATATGGAGAAGATATAAAGAAAATTTCTAGATTTAGTGGTTCAACTGGTGACTTTTTAATCTCACAAAATAAAAATCAAAACTTTGAAGTAAATCCACTTCTCCTATGTCTATGGAAAAATGAAGATGGTGAGTTGCTACTTTCAATAAACTTAGAAATTATAGAAAATAATTTGGAGGTTTAAAGGAAATTTCCCCTAAACCTCCTGAACTACTGCTATCATGTCTCCAGTAATGTTTATTTTATTTTCACCAAAAAGCTTTCCATTTAAACTAGAAATAATAACCTCTTTAATTACTACATTATCATTTTGCAATTCAATTTTTTGGTTGTGCTTTTTAAGTACTTGAGTAAATCTAATTTCATTGTACCCACTTAAAATATATTCTATATCAAAAATAAAGTTACATTGCAAAACCCCAACTCCATTATTTGAGGAATTAAAAATTATATCTGCACTTTCAATTGTACAGTCAAAGGATGCAATTTCATAAACCTCACTCTCTTCTTTTATTTGGTGAATAAACTCAATTTCAAATTCTTTATAAAATTCCATTTAATCCCCCCAATTAGTCAATAAAATCTGCACAAACAATAGCTGAAACATTAGAATACAAAATATTATCTTCGTTCAATTCACAAAATACATCCTCAACGAATGTTGATATTATAATTCTTCTCTTTCTTAAAAGATCAATCATATTTTCTCCATTATGCTCAAGAGGAAGAACAACATATATAGTCTTTAAAATCTTGTTATTATTAAAGGTTAACTTTGGAAGTGGAGTATTTAAGATATACTTTACTTTCATATCTATTATTAACTCTACTTTTAGCTTGTATCCACTAAGATATACTCCCTCATTTGAAGCCATTATTGGAGTTTTTACAATACTTACATCACCCTTTTTTATCACTATATTAACCCCTAAAATACTTGAAATCTCTTTATTTACTCTCTCTAAAGGGTTATTAAACTGAAAATCAAACTCCTTAAAATACTTGCTCTTTAGCTCTATATCCTCACTTACTCCAAAAACCTCAATACCATTTTCTAAAACTCTCATTTTTATCACCCCAAACTAAATTTATATTTCTACAGTTGCTAAAATAGTGGTAATAATGAGAATCTCTTCATTGCTTAATAAATCACAATGTATATTCTCCATAAATAGTGAAGGAATAAAATTATTGCTACTAATTATGTCCTTATGTAAAACAACACCTGCTGAAAAATTCTCACTATAATGTAAACAGTAAATTTTATTTTCTTCTCCCTCACACAGATAATCTATTCTTAATTTTACTTCTCCTTCAATTATAAACTTCTTACCACTTAGAACTTGTCCCTCTAAGGATACTCCTTTAGGTGTTTTAATAACTCTCTGACTTTTTATTTTAGGTTTACCAGTAACCTTAATTACTTCCTTAATTTTATAATTATCCTTACATAAGGTTATAATACTTTCAACATCCACATCTCTAGAAGAAGATATGTTTTTAGGAATATACTCTGAAATTCCACCATATTCAATTAATCTCTCATTTAAGTTATGCATTTTCCCCTCCAAAATAACTTTTATACTTATGTATATGCCTTTATTCTTCAAGGTTTTCCTTATTTTAAAAATAAGGAAAGGGGGACCATTTTCCCCCCTAAATTCTATTTATCAGCAATTCCATACCTTTATTATAAAATGAGATTTACAATAAGTACCGTCTAGAATGGCTTCATATAATCCAAATTCATCTGTAATCACATTACAAACTGGTATATACTTTGTTTTATAATTATACATAGCTGCTCTATAAATAGATACTTTTTTATTTCTAACTACCTCACCATTTTTATTTGTTACAGTTCCAAAAACTCTTACAAAGCTAATTGGCTTTAATATAATATCTAAATAATGTTCTGGATTTAAAAGTGGAACATCAACTAACCTATTTTCATAACTACACTCATTAAAAACATGTAAATCATAAAAGTACTCATCACTATTACATTCAGGTATTTGGGGATATTTTTCTTTTTCATAATAAATATTTTTATCAAAACTTTGGCTATACATATAATTTGGACTTACAATTGTTTTCATTTCACGCCTCCCTTCTAGAGAAAATCATAAAATTCCCATATTTATTCCTTACTATACTAATATATGACCTTATTTATATACTTGTGTTTACTAATATACTTGTATTAATAAACAGCCTTTCATTATCCACTATTTTATAGTTTGTATCTAGAATTTTTTGAGTAACTTCAACATCACTTCCCTCAATAAAATACCAAGGTAAAACTACATTTGAAGTGAATATTTTTTCAAAAGAAAATAAATTTACTCCCTCATCTGATGATTTTGATAAATATTCAATTATATATGAAACTTTTCCAACTAAATCAAGTCTATATCCTTCTACATCCACAGACTTAAATTCATAATTTCTCTTTTGACACCTTACATTTTGATTCAAAATATTTATTCTTGCATAAACTTTGCAAATCTCAAATATCTTAGGATTTATATTTATAATATCTATCACATTCTCTATTAAAATCTCTTTAAAAGTAGTGCTTGTAAGCTCAATTTCTATTAATTCCGTTTCTATTTGCTTATGAATTTGAACTGGTTCTTCTTCCTCATTATAATAAACATCAATAATCCCTTTTGTAATTGCACTACTTGCTTTCCTAAAGCCTTTATATACAAATTCTTTTTCAATTGTAATTCCATCACTTGGAGCAATTTCTATAAACTCCTCCACAGAAATTTCATCTACTGAATTACTTAATTCTTGAAGTTCTTCCCCACAATCTAAATTAAACTTTAAGCTTACAGGTACAGTTCCATCATTTATTAATGTAGCATTATATCTAATGGTTTCATTTGTTAAAAGTAATGTTTTATTTGTATTTAAAAAGCATTTTACACTAATTTCATCTATTTTATTTTTCAATTCTTCACTTATATATTCTTTTGATATTTTCTTATCCCCATTTTTATAGTATCCATTTATAACAAAATTGGTGTTTAATTCACTTTTAGAATTTCTACCATTAATTTTTCCCTTATATTTAATTTTTGCTTGTCCTTCATTAGCTATAGGATCTAATGCTGTTCCATTACAAACATTAGAATATTTATAAGGAATATTATTTATATAAATAATATCATCTAAAATATCAATCTCATCTGGAATATTAATCTTTAAAAATACATTCTCTAATGTATGATTTCCCTTATTATTAATAGTTAAGGTAAAGTTTGAAATTTCATCAACAAAATAACTTTCTTTATCACTATTAATTTCACAAATCATATTTTCAAAAAGAAGTTCCCTTTCTAATGGTTCAATTTCCTTTTCAATAATTTCTTCACTTCCATTGAAGTTATAAGAACCAATAACTCTTCCCTTAAAACTAAAATATTTATCCCTATTATTTTTATCTGGAGTCAAAATAATTGAAATACATTTTTTCTCACTAATTCCTAGTGAGTTTAAATATATTCTTTCCCCAAACATAGTTCCATCAAGTCTTTGTAGCCTTAAAGTATTTTCCATATTTCCTTCTATAAAAATATTATACAAATTTACATTACCAATATTCTCTATAATAATAGAGCCTATTAACTTTTCATCTTTAAATATAGGGTTATTGATAATATCAAGTTTCACTAGTAAATTACCGTTTGTTATTTCATATTTTTTTGGCTTAAGCTTTAAATTTCCACTTTCCATTCCTAGCTCATTCATACCATCATAAAAATAAAGAACATCAGCAGAAATCTCTAGTTCCCCACCAGCATCATCATTAACCTTAAAATCAGCCTCAACAATTAACTTTTCCCCAGGTGAAATACTTGGAATACTAACCTCATTTTCAATAATATTCTCTATTTTTTTATCATTTTGTATAATATTAATTGAAGTAAAGCTAACAGGTGCTGATTTTATTATATCAATTCTTATATCATTTAAAGGAACATTTCCCACATTCTCAAGCTCTGCAATATAGCTATTTTCACAAACCCTATTGCACTTTACCACATCTTCTTTTTTGCTTGTTTCCTCAAGCATTCCATAAACAATCCTTGTTTGATCATATACTGACTCAAAGGACTTAGAAACTACTTCCCCAGATTTTCTAATTTGCTCACAGGTTATTAAAGATTTTGAAATCAACCAATCACATTTCTCTTCATTAATAACCTTCATTTTATAAGTAATTTCAATTATATTTTGTGGTTCTAGCTCTCCTAAAAAAATATCATTATTTATTTCCTTTAAATTTAATACAGTATTATTAATTTTAAAAGATCCAGGAATAAACTCACTATTACTTAATTTCTCCTCCTTAAAGGCTATTTTGGAAAATTTCATATTCCCCAAATTTTTCAAAGTAATTCTGTAGTCAATTTCATCTCCAAAGCTACAGGTAGTTTTACTACACTCCTTTTTCACTTCTCCATTTTCAAGAGATAAAATTCCGCCATATCCCTCTATTTTCAATTCATTAGACTCAAATGTTTTCTTTATATATTCTCCCTTTAATGGATTATAGCTTTCATATTCTATAACTGCATTTATATGTTTAAATTTAGGGTTAAAGCTTATAACCTTCATTTGTCCCTCAAATATTACACTCTCATTTGGAGAAACCTTCTGAATACTTATTCCTTCACTTAGCTTTGAAGTATCAATTTTTTCTCCGTTAATACTACAATTAGAAAATAAAATTCCCTCACAAGAAAATAGCTTGAATACTCCTTTTTCGCAATCCATATTCCCTCTATTTTCAATCTCAAAGTTAATAGAAATCTCTTCATTTATAAGTGGTGATAATTTATTAAGTGTCAAGCTTTTATCCTTAATCCTACCACTTAAAATTCCTTCCATAACTTCAAAATACTTTATATGATAAATGCTATCCCCAGCTAAGATTTTGTTTGATTCATTATCATAAACGCTGTAATTTATCTTACTTTTAATCTCCTCTTTTCCACCTGTAACATCTATTACAATTCCACTCCACTTCAAATTAATTCCTCTACCAGGGTCTATATTTCCAAGCTTTAAAGTATCATAATAGTTATTTTTCAAAATATTATTACCATTTATAAGCATTGATTTTAGCTTTATACTTCTTGGAATAAACTCCTGTATTTCAACATCTAAAGCACGAATGTTACCTGTATTTATTATATTAACCTCATAATTTACTTCATCACCAATTAATGAAACCTCAGTATCTAAGCTTCCTGAAATATCAAGTTTAACCCCTTTAATCATAGTAACAACTTTATTACTATAACTAGTATTTATCTCTTCCCCTGTTATTTCATCTATGTAAGTCACTATTCCCTTATTTTCAATTACTCCACTTAAAGGAATTTCATCAATTATTACTTTATAAGTAAGAGTAAAGATACTATCTTGTGGAAATTTTGGAATTCTAAAAGAATTGCTTTCTGCTAAGGAATATTTTATCTCATTTATAAATAAACTATCTTCCTTATATCTTGTAAATTCAGGAATTTGTATAGGAATTATTAAATCAAAAATATCCCTACATAAACCATTTTTTAAGGTAATGGTATATGAAATTTCACCATTTATAGTTCCCCTTGACTCTTTAGTATAAAGTTTAAACTCTAAAGCCTCTAAAGTATTATCCACGTCATCTCACCCCAATAAAATTTGTAGTAATTATTATTTATATTTAAAAATATATGTTTTAATATACTTAATTTAGTATTTATTTCATAAAATACATAGAATAAATATTTATTGGAGATACAATGTTATACGGTAAAAATATTAGAAATGCTATTAGTTATGTTGGAATTTCAAAACCTCCAGTAAGAATAGGTAGTGATTTCAAAGAATTTAATCTTACAAAAAGTTTTTATATTTCTCAAATTAAGCCAAATATTAAAGATCTTGTTCAAGTAAAGTGCTCTTGTGAAATTTTAAAAACAGACGTGGTTAGAACCCCAAAGGGTGAATCAAGTGATGGGAATATACTTACAGGACTAAAACTATTTTTTTCTGGAATGATTAAAACAAATATACAGTACTCTATTCATGGAGATAATAAAGTTCACTATGATGAATTTAAATTTCCATTTAGTGAATCTTTTTCATTAAAAGAGAACTATTCACTCTATTTAACATCACACAATGTATCTACCCTTATTATTGATGTAAATACACTAAAATTAAGTGATAGAGAAGTGTTTTTAAGCATATTATTATTGTCAAACTTAGTACCATAGAAAAAGGAGGGAGGATTTTGAACTTTATAGTAAAAACAGACAGCAATAACCAAATTAAGTATTTTAAAGAAGATGTTTTTAGTGAACATTTAAAAACTTACCCAAATACTCCCCCAATTAATAAGATTTTATCAACTACAGTAGATATTAACATCTACAACACTACGCTTTCTAAAGTTATTTGCTCAACATCAAATGAAGGCGAAAAAATGCCTGGCTATGCACTACATATTGACTACTCAATTAGGTGTAACTTTAAATATTTAAGCTCAACCTCAAACAACAGCATATACTTATTTTCACATTCAGATATGTTTAATTCCTGTAGTATTATGCTTCCTGAATATATAAATTCAGTAGAAACTGAAGATATAATTTTTAGAAAATATTTTTCACTATCATATCAAATTTTAAACATACAAAATCTACTTATAGAAAAGGATTTGATTTATAGCAACATAACAACCTTATTTATATTTAATGCTTTAGTAGAATAATGTAATATTTTATTTATCATTGTCTAAAATTATTTCAATCTTATTTTCTAAAACATCTTTATTAACAATAATAGATTTAATTGAAATTAATACATATTCTTCTAAAGCCTGCTTCTCTTCATTTTTTCTATAAGCTCTAATTCTGTAATTAATAGCATCTTTATTTAAGTTTATTGAAAAATCCCCTAAATTATCAGTAAACATTTTTTCTGAAGTAGTTCTAGTTGTATATAATATATTTTCAATTACAAGCAAAACTTCATTACCTACTTCTCCATTTGAAAAATATACTCTTCCATCTAATCTTTCCTTCCCAATTTCATTTGATGATATTTTACAATACATAAACATCTTTCTCCTTTGTTTAATATAGGGCCTGCTTTATTTTATGTGCTATAAAATTTTATGCTACAAATTTCTCTCCAACTTAGTTTATATAATAAAAATTCAACCAATTAGACACTATTAAGCACC
>JBOFQV010000271.1:0-6265 GCA_051650705.1 Clostridium sp. | reverse complement strand
CCTGAGCCAATTACTATTCCAACAATCATTGTAATTGCTGTAAATAATCCATACTTCTTTTGTTCCATAATAATCTTCCTTTCTTCTGTACTTCTATACTACGACATATACTTTTATGTATATTTATTATATATTATATGAATATTAAATATTAGACAAGTCCTAAACGCAAAAAATGTA
Organism: Clostridium sp.; assembly: GCA_051650705.1. Lineage (GTDB taxonomy): Bacteria > Bacillota > Clostridia > Clostridiales > Clostridiaceae > Clostridium. The sequence goes on along the minus strand of JBOFQV010000271.1, from coordinate 6,085 downwards.
AAATTTATGTATTAACGCAATTAAGAAGTAGATAAAATGTATAATATAAGTGAATAAACTTTAGGTTGAAGCTGTTTAAGTAGAAGAGTAAAATAGTATAGGAAAGTTTATAATAAAGGTTAATAAAGTGGGAGTTATAAATATGGGAATTGCATTAATATGAAATATATTTTCAAAATAATTTCATCTATGGATTTAGAGGAGTAATTTTAAGGTAGAATATGGAGGAGTTTTTATGAAAAAGGTATCATTAGTTCTTGAAGGAGGAGGAATGAGGGGAGTTTACACTGCTGGAGTATTAGATTTTTTTCTAGATGAAAACATAGATATTAAATATTGTGTTGGAGTTTCAGCAGGTGCTTGTCATGGAGCATCTTATATAACTAAACAAAAAGAAAGAAATTATAGAATAAACATTGATTATATTGATGATAAGGATTATTTAAGCATTAGAAACTTAATAAAAACAGGGTCACTTTTTGGTATGGATATGCTACTTAAGAGAATTCCAAGGGAGTTAGATCCTTTTGACTATGAATTCTTTAAAAAGTGTAACTGTGATTTTGTTGTAGGAACAACAGATTGTCATAGTGGTAAGCCATGTTATTTTAATATAGAGGATTTTAATAAGAGTGATGCAATTATGCAAGCAACAATTTCCCTTCCTATGGTGGCAAAAATAGTTAAACATAAAGGTATGGAACTTTTAGATGGGGGTATTTCAGCACCAATTCCTATAAAGAAGGCAATTGAGGATGGAAATGAAAAGCATATTGTAATATTAACTCAACATGAAGGATATAGAAAAAAGAAAACTTCATCACTTTCACTTTTAAAACTAATGTATAGAAAATATCCAAAGCTTATAAAGGCAATGGAAAATAGACATATACTTTATAATGAGACACTTGAATTTATTAAGAAGCTTGAAGAAAATGGAGAGTGCTTTGTTATAAGACCAAGTAGCCCTTTAGAAGTGGGAAGATTTGAAAAGGATAAGGAAAGACTTAGAGAAATTTATAGAATTGGATATGAAGATGGAAAAGCCTTAAAGAAGGAACTATTAAAATTTTTATCATAAGTAGTAAGGGTATATGATGTGTTTTCATATAGCCTTTTTTAAAAACCTCCCTGTAATGCAAACATTAAAGAGTGCATATACTTTGGTGGGAGGATAAATTATGGGATTTTGGGAAAAGTATAAAAAGTTAATAGACTTAGGAATTTTATTTATTTTAGTAGTAGGAATTACCTTTACAATAAAGTATTATTTTCAACCATTTATATCAATGATAGTTTTATTTTTCTTGGCTAGTCCAATTTATATGTTTTTAAGAAAGTTAAATATATCTAATAAAATAAGTGGGGCAATTTCAATACTTTTTTTAAATTTAGCATTAATAGTAATTTTATTTTATTTAGGAAGCTCTATTTATACCTTTGGAGTTAGTTTGTATGAAAAAAACTTAGAGTTTATTCAAGAAGTAATAAATCAAATAGCTTCAATGCTTAGTAATAACTTTAAGGAGATAAATTTAGGGGGAAGCTTAATGACCCTTCTTCAAAAGGATTTTGTGAGAACGGGAGCTATTGGTACAGGGGAGTTTATCTTAGCCTATTTTATTGGAAACATATCTGCATTTTTTCTTTTAATTGATAGGGAAAAATTTGTGAACCTTTTTACAATATTATTGCCAGAAGGAATTATTAAAACCATAAAAAAACAAAGAGTAAATATAAAACAAATGCTAACTATACAGATTATTTTAATATTAATTTCAACATTAGAAATTATGGTTGGATTTTTAATTATGGGAATACCTAATGCATTTTTGCTTGGAATTATTTGTGGTGTATTAGATTTTCTTCCCTATGTTGGAACTATAATTGTATTTATTCCGATTATAATATACAATATATTAGTAAAGAATTATCTTCTAGCAACTGGAGTAATTATTTTGTTTATTTTAGTTCAAGTAGTTAGAGAAGTGTTAGAGGCTAAGTTCTTAAGTAATAAACTAGAACTACATCCTTTACTTGTTTTATTATCAATTTACATAGGGGTAAATTTGTTTGGAATGCTTGGTGTTTTTGTGGGACCAGTATTTGGAATGTTTGCAAAAGAGATAATATATAGTTAGGATGAGAAGTGGAGGAGACATATGAAGAAAATTTCTATATTAGGAGTAACAGGTTCAATAGGAACACAAACTCTTGATGTTATTAGAAAATCACAAGGGGATATAAAATTAATAGGGGCTACTGCAAATACATCAGTAGAATCTATGAAAAATATTATAGATGAATTTAAACCAAAATATGTAGGAATGATGAGCAAGGAAAGTGCAGATGAAATAAATGCATATTGCAAGGAAAAGTCATTTGATATTGAGGTACTTCATGGAATTGAAGGGTTAAATAAAATTGCTTCACTAGATGAAATTGAAATGGTAGTTACTTCTGTTGTTGGAATGATAGGGCTTAAACCTACAATGGCAGCAATTGAAGCAAAAAAGGATATTGCTTTAGCAAATAAGGAAACTCTAGTTGTTGCTGGAGAATTGGTTATGAAAAGGGCAAAGGAAATGGGGGTTAGAATACTTCCTGTTGACTCAGAACATAGTGCAATTTTCCAAAGTCTTAGAGGAAATAACTTAGAAGATATTAAAAAGGTTATTTTAACAGCTTCAGGTGGTCCTTTTAGAGGGAAAGATAAGGAATTCTTAAAGGGAGTTACTTTAAAGGATGCATTAAATCATCCAAACTGGAGCATGGGACAAAAGATAACAATAGACTCAGCAACATTAATGAATAAGGGACTTGAAGTTATAGAAGCACATTTTTTATTTAACACTAGCTATGATGATATTCAAGTATTAGTTCACCCACAAAGTATTATTCATTCAATGGTTGAATACAAGGATAGAAGTATAATTGCACAAATTGGTTCGCCAGATATGAGACTTCCAATTCAATATGCAATAAACTATCCAAATAGAGAAGGGGAAATCGCAAAGGGAATAGATTTTTATGACATTGCAACACTAAACTTTGAGAAGCCAGATATGGAAACTTTCCCATGTTTAAAGATGGCATTTGAATGTGGTAAAAAGGGAGGGCTATATCCAGCAGTATTAAATGGTGCTAATGAAATGGCTGTTGAATTATTCTTAAAGGAAAAGATAAGTTTTATTAATATACCAGAGGCAATAGAAGATGCACTTTTAGCCTTTAAAGACAAATGTGAAAAAGAATTAACATTAGATTATGTAATAGAGTTAGATAGAGAAGTAAAAGAATATGTAAAATGTAAATGGTGTTAGGAGGACATAAAGTGTATATTATTTGGGCAATACTTGCGTTTGGGTTACTAATTATAGTGCATGAACTTGGTCATTTTATAATGGCAAAGGTAAATGGAGTTTATGTAGAAGAATTTTCAATAGGAATGGGTCCTAAAATTTTCACTTACAAAGGAAAGGAAACAGCATATTCACTTGGGATTTTCCCAATTGGAGGATATGTAAAAATGCTTGGAGAAGAGGAGAATGTTGATGATGACAGAAGTTTATCAAGTAAGTCTCCAATAAGAAGAATTAGTATAGTTGTAGCTGGGGCAATAATGAATTTTTTACTAGCAATAGTAATTTTCACAGCTACTCTTTCAAATAATGGATTTAAACTTCCAGTTGCTAATGAGGTTTCACCAAATTCTCCAGCATCAATTGCAGGAATAGAAAAGGGAGATGAATTTGTTAAAATTGATGGAAGTCCTGTACTTTCTGCAGATGATTTAACAGTTGGAATAGCAATGTCAAAGGGAGAAGAGGTTGATGTTGTTGTTAAAAGAAATGGTGAGAAGGTAGATTTAAGGGTAAAGCCAGAGTTTAATGAAAAAGAACAAAGATATATGGTTGGATTTACATTTGGAGTAAATGCAGAACCAACAATATTTGAATCATTTAAGCAAAGTTTTAAACAAACTGGTTCATTGGTTGTTCAAACCTTTAAGGGGTTAAAAATGATTGTAACTGGGGAAGCTAATTTAAAAACTGATGTTGGTGGACCTGTTACAATAATTAAAATGTCTGGGGAGGCAGCTAAAAATGGAATATGGAATCTTTTATATTTCACAGCATTTATATCAGTAAACTTAGCTGTATTTAACATGTTACCTTTTCCAGCATTAGATGGTGGATGGACCATACTAATTTTAATTGAAATGATAACAAGAAGAAAAGTGCCAGATAAGATTGTTAATGTAATAAATTATATAGGATTTGCATTCTTGATTGGGCTTACAATATTAGTTACCATAAAGGATATATTATTCCCTGTTAATTTTTAGGAGATGAAGATATGGAAAGAAGAGAAACAAGAAAAGTTAAGGTTGGAAATGTATATGTTGGAGGAGACTCTAGAGTATCAATTCAATCTATGACAAATACAGATACAAGAGATGTGAAAAAAACATTAGAACAAATAAATGCTCTATATGAAGAGGGTTGTGAAATTGTTAGATGTGCAGTTCCTGATATGGAGGCTTGTGAGAGCCTAAAGGAAATAACAAAAAATTCACCAATTCCAGTAGTGGCAGATATTCATTTTGATTATAGATTAGCACTTAAAGCTATTGAAAATGGAGTTGCGGCACTAAGAATTAATCCAGGAAATATTGGAGCAATTGAAAGAGTGCAAGCTGTGGTTGAAGCTGCTAAAGAAAAGAATTTACCAATTAGAATAGGGGTAAATGCAGGTTCTTTAGAAAAGGATATTCTTGAAAGAGATGGAAAGCCAACTCCAGAGGGATTAGTTGAAAGTGCACTAAGACATGTGAAAATATTTGAGGATTTAGATTTTAGAGATATTGTAATATCAATAAAATCTTCAGATGTTAATATGATGATAGAAGCTTATAGATTAATGAGTGATAAATGTAATTATCCACTTCACTTAGGAGTTACTGAGTCAGGTACTAAGTTTAAGGGAACAATAAAATCAAGTATTGGAATAGGAACTCTTTTAGCAGAAGGTATTGGAGATACAATTAGAGTTTCTTTAACAACTGACCCTGTTGAAGAGATAAAGGTTGGAAAAGAAATTTTAACAGCTCTTGGTCATAGACAAGAGGGAGTTAAGTTTGTATCTTGTCCAACTTGTGGAAGAACACAAATTAATTTAATTAAAATCGCTGAAGAGGTTGAAAGAAGACTTGAAGGCTGTAATAAAGATATTAAGGTTGCTGTAATGGGATGTGTTGTAAATGGTCCTGGAGAAGCAAGGGAAGCAGATATTGGAATTGCAGGGGGAAAAGGAGAAGGAATTATATTTAAAAAGGGAGTTATCTATAAGAAGGTAAAAGAAGAGGACTTAGTTGAGGAACTTCTTAAAGAAATTAATGAACTTTAAAATTTTAGTAGAAGGCTATTTATGCCTTCTACTTTTAAATTTAAGTTAGATTTTCCTTAAGGTTACCACTTTACATAAATTAAGCTTATTATATAATTATATATAGAAATTTAAAAATATATAAGCTTTTAATTTTGCTCTTATTAAGGGTTGATTATCAATAAGCTTTATATAGTCATGAAAATTAAAATAAATGAAGAAGCTTAATTAAAACTTATATATATTGTAAGTAAATGATAAGGAGGACAAGGTTTTGAGTAATGAATTTCTAAAAAAAATAAATTTAGAAATAAGAAAAAGAGAAGATATTGAAGATAAAGAAATAAAGATTATAAGATTTCAATTCTTTAGAAAAAGTAATCTACTAAAAGTAAAGCTTAGAGTACGTGAAAATCTTGTTCAAGAAGAGGAAGAATGGTTAAAAAAATTAATTGTTAAAAATCTTGGTATTGAAGTTAATATAGAAATTTTAGTTATAAGAGAGGTTGTTGGAATTGATACCATTGATATTTTAAATAATCACTGGTTAGATGTAGTTGGGAAAATTATAAAGGTTACTCCAATGTGTAGAAATGTTCTTCTTTCAGAACATAAAGAACTTGTAGATGACAAAATAGTCATTAGAAGTGGAGCTTCTGCCATTGTTAATTATGCTAAAAAGAAAAAGGTTGAAGAA
>JBOFQV010000270.1:0-2544 GCA_051650705.1 Clostridium sp. | reverse complement strand
AACTTTTCCCTTTCTAAAATTACCCACAAAATTCAACCTCCATCAATTTCTATAATATTACATTAATATTATTATTTGTTATTTAATGCTAATGCTAGCACACATTTTTTCTACTGTAAATCACATTTTTATTGAAATCGATATTCAATTACACATTTTTTTCTGTTTAATTCATTATAAAGTTACATAAAATTTTAATTTATTTTTTTGTATATAAATGGAATGTATTTTAGTAAAAGTCGAATTTTAGATTTATTTTCCACAACCAAAAATTTCAAATTCTTTCATAAAAATTCACATTTGAACATACTATTTTTGTAATATAATGTAATTGATATTAATATATAAATTTTAAAAAGGATGGGATAATAATGAAAAAGAAAAAACTACTTACACTAGGTGCAGTTGCACTAATTTCAACCCTTGCATTTTCCTTTGTTGGCTGTTCAAAGCCTATCTCTTTAGAAGATGCGTTTCTAAACACATCTAAGGCAAAGAGTGTTTCATTTAATCTAACTGCTGAAAAAACAAGCCCTATATCTGGGGCACAGAATTTATCTCTAAAAGGTGATATAGAAACTGGGGACAATCCAAAAATATTTCTTAATTTAAACACAAAGGAGACTGGTTCCATTTCACTTATAGTAAATAGTGATGCTAATAAAAACACTCATTTATATCTTGAAAACAGTGGTATTTTAGCTCAATTTATCAATCTACCAAAAGAAATAAAATATATTTATCTAAATTCAAAAGAGCTAGAAGAAATGTCACAAACTACTACTCAAAGCCAAACTAACGTACCTAATAATGATGATGTAAAACAAGTTATCAGTGATTTTACAAAGGTATATTTAGACTATATATCAACTCATAAAGATATAGCTAAATTTATAGAAACTGAAGGGGAATCAAAAGATAAGGGTGGAACATACGAACTAACAGTTACTGATACAAACTTAAAAGAAATTTTAACTAACTATATAAATAATGATACTTATTTTGAAAATCTAAAGAAATTAACTAAAAGTGCTTCATTAATTGAAGGAGAACAAAAAGCTCCTGAATTAAACAAGGAAGAAATGTTAAAGGATTTAGAAAACATTAAACCAGTTGGAGATGCATTAACTGTAAAAATCAAAATAGAAGCTAAGAAGATATCAAACATCTCCTTCTCTGTTAACTCTCCAGAAAAACAAGAAACTCTTACATTAAGCTTATCCTTAAGTAACTATGACAATGTTCCAGCTATAAACATCCCTTCACCAGACTCAAAGGATGTAATGAATCTTACTGCTATTTTAAAAGAAATGATGAAAATGAACCAACTACCACAGTAGAATTGTACACTTAAAATAAGGAGCACACTAGATAAGGAATTTTTGTTTCATATTCCCTTTGCGTGTGCTCTCTAAATTAAGCTCCATATTTTAATCCAGTGTTATTTCTCCTTCCATGTAAAGAACTGCTTTTCCACTTATTTTCACCTTGTCTCCTAATTCTTCACAAACAACAATTCCCTTTCTTTTAGAAAGCTGCTTCCCTACAAGCTTTTCCTTTCTAAGTCTTCTACTCCAATAAGGGAACAAAGCACAGTGAGCTGAACCTGTTACTGGGTCCTCTGAAATCACACTATCTGGCACAAAGAATCTTGAAACAAAGTCCACATCATTTCCCTTTGAGGTAACAACAACACCAAGCTTTCCAAACTCTTTTAGAATATCCATATTTGGTTTCAAGAACACAATATCCTCTTCATAAGGAAGAACCACCATTAAATCTCTCCCCTCAAAAACCTCTAGTGGAATAACTCCTAAGGCTTCAATTAATCTTTCAGAAACCTCTGCTCTCTCCATCTTTAGCTTTGGGAAAACCACTGAAATCTGATCCTCATTACGAGTTACAACAAGCTCCCCACTTAGTGTTTGAAACCTTATTTCCTCTGCATCTTTTTCTATAAAATTAAATATTACATATGCTGATGCAAGAGTTGCATGACCACAAAGATCTATTTCAATTTCTGGAGTGAACCATTTTAATTCATAAAAATTCTCTTTTTTCACAAAGAAGGCTGTTTCAGATAAATTGTTTTCAGCAGCTATGTTTTGCATTTCTTCAGTAGTTAACCACTCTTCTAAAGGACAAACCGCCGCTGGATTACCTTTAAACCTTTCTTCCGCAAAAGCATCTATTTGATATATCTTAATTTTCCTCATATGAATCACCTTTTTCTTATTTATTAATTACTATTTTACCATAAAAAATCAACTACCCTCAAATAAAAAGGAACGCCAACAGACGTTCCTTAAATTAGATAACAAACATAATTAAAGTTTTAAAAATTTTTGAGGCGTTGACTTGGAGCTTGCCGACGGAATAAGCAGCAAAAATTTTTAACCTAGTATGCTCTCTAATTTAGAGCGCGGGCTATTTTTACAAGGTCATAGAGGTCTATCTTCACATTATACTTATCCCCAACAACATTACAAAGATATAAATCACTCAAACTAGCCTCATTAGATGAATAATTATATCTTAAAGACA
>JBOFQV010000269.1:0-6625 GCA_051650705.1 Clostridium sp. | reverse complement strand
GGTTAGTGGATGAAAAGATTGCAACAAAGAAAATAATTCATGAGCAAATTGATTTATTTAAGGATTACACTGCATTAGAGAAGCAAAAAGAGCAAGAAAATCAAAAAGAAGAAAAAGAGAAAAAAAGACAAGAGGCTATATTGTATATTAAAAATAAATTTGGTAAAAATGCTTTGATAAAAGGAATGAACCTTGAAGAAGGAGCTACTGGTAAGGAGCGTAATAACCAGATAGGTGGACACAAAGCGTAAATATGAAGGAGAAGAAAGTATGGCTGGAGAATATGATGATATTATAAATCTACCTTATAAAAAAAGTACAACAAGACCACACATGAAGCTCATTGACCGTGCTGCTCAATTTTCCCCCTTTGCAGCACTAACAACTCATTCAGATGCAATAAAGGAAACAGGGCGACTTACAAGTGAACGAATTATATTAGATGAAGATTCTATTAAAGTTTTAGATGGTAGATTTCAGATGCTTTTAGAAAACATAAGTGATAATCCAAAGGTTACCTTAACATACTTTGTTGAAGATAAATATAAATCTGGTGGTGAGTACGTAGAAGCAACTGGTAAAGTTAAGAAAATAGATGGAATTGAACCAATAATATATTTTGAAGATGGTACAAGAATAACTATGATGGATGTAATAAATATTAGTGGAGAGATATTTAAATAACAAGCTCTCATAGGAGAACTTAGTAGAGCAAATCTTGTTTTAAATTTAATACTATATTTACTTCGCCAAAGCACCCAACAATATTAATATCTTCTTTTCTTATTCCCACAGCTCCTCCATCAAATTTTACGTTGTGGCCTATGTCTAGTGCTAGGATTTTTATTTTACTCATAGTTTTTTCCTCCTTAAATTTATTCTCATTAAAGATATAAACTTCTGGGGATTATGTTTGTGAGAAAATTTTGGAATGAAAATTTAGAGAAAAACTCAAAAAGTGAAAAATGCCATCTAGCCCTTGGGGTTACAAGGGTAGACGGCATTTGTTGGTGTAACATATGTTACAGGGGTAGTGTATAACATAAGGCTTTTGTAAGTATGTATAGGATAATTTTACTATATTTTTCTAGCAAACTCAAGTTGAGTAAGCCCATTCATTAATCTAAGCTTAATGATTTTCTTTACAAAAGTATCAGTAGGTGAATCACCATAAAGTGAGTCAATTAGTTGATAGCTCAAATCTTTAAAGACTTCTAAAAATGTTGCACTTTTGTAGAGCGTGCACAAGCTAAGCTAATGACTACGTATTATCACCTACAAAAACTAAGAAAAATAAAAGGACTTGAAAGAGCAAAATATGTGGACACATATGCAGGAAGTAAAGGAAATTCCATAAGATATTTATCAGTAGCACCAAGAACAAACTATATGAAGGTGATTGGTGCTACTGATAATATTTTCTGTGCAGGAGAAAAGTCTGGACTATTTGTTGGTCATACAGAAGCAATTTGTACAGGTTCCCTAGCTGGACACAATGCTGTTAGATTGGTTATGGATAAGAGAAGCTCCATACTTAGAAACATTAATTGATTCATAGTTTTATGCTTTAAGGTTTAATATACTTAGAATTTGGTATATAATTATAAAGAACAAAAGAAGGGAAAGTTTTTAATATAAGCAATGAAAAGGTCAAATTAGATGAAATTTTAAAGTTTTTATTCTCTACTTCAAAGAGAGGTTTATTAAAATTATTCAATGAAGTATTTGAGTGAAATTTTAATATAGATGAAGTAGAATTTAATTTGGAGCTAAATATTAGGAGGTAAAGTACTATATGAACAAAGATATTTTAATACAAAAAATAAATCATATATTATCAAAATATAGTAAAATAAGAACAGCTTTATTATTTGGGTCCTATTACTATGGAGATAACAATAATGGTTCAGATGTAGATATTGCAGTATATACAGATTATGATATATTTGAATTGCATGATATTGAAGAGGTTTTAGAAAAAGAATTATCTATGAAGGTTGATTTATGTAATATAGATGATTTATCTAAAACTCTTAAGGAAGAATTAATCCTATCACAAGATAATGTTATTTATTTAAAAGATGATAATTGGAGTGATTGGCTTGGGTATGTAGATTATCTAATTGAAGAAATACATTTTAAAAATTTATATGATAGTATGGAGATATAATAATATGATGGATAGAAGTAATAATTATAGATTAAAGGGTGTAGTGGAGGATTTAGAAGAAGCTTTAAGCTTTGTAGAAGATTCTTATAATAGAATGTCTAATGCTAAGGTGGAAGATATAAATTCATTTAGAAGACTATTCAAAGCAGATGTGGTAGATGTTTTTAAAGTATAGGAGTCATATGTTGCATATGCTTTAAAATCCAATGGAGTAGTAGTTAGTGATTTAACTATTAGAGAGGCAATGGAGTTTTCTTGTAAATTAGGTTTTATAAGTGATTCATTATTTAATACAATGTGTAAGTATAAGATTATAAGAGATAAATACTCACATCATTATGGCAAGCCTTCTATACAAGATTTTATTAATTTTTATAATTCTTCTAGAGATGATTTGTTTTTATTGCTTAAAAAGTTACAAAAAGAAATTAATGACTTAGAAAATATAAATTTTAAGGAAGATTAATTTTTTAAAGGTAAGCGTAAAATATTATTTAGTTAATCTAAGGTTAGGAACAGATAGGTATAAATATTAAACAAAAAGCTCTAGAAAAGTTTCTGGAGCTTTTAAAATTACACCTTAAGTTTTTGATAAGCTCTAACTTAAGCAATAACAACGTGGAATAATGTGGTAAAATAAGTGGGCGATAAAGTTATAAGAGGGGGAGATATTTATGGAAAATAAATTTGAATCAGAATATTGTAGAGTTGAATATATAGAGAGGGACAATATTGTATTCCTTGTATGGAAAAAGTTTTGTAGCTTTGAAAATTACAGAAAGCCTACAATGTTTGCAGCAAATTTATTAAAATACTATAAAAATAGTAACTTCATTGTTGATGCTAGAAATGGTTTTGAGGATGATGCTGAGGATGTAGAGTGGGGATTTTCGGTATTGTTACCATTTATGGCAGAGTCAGATTGTAAAAAATGCATATTTATTATGAATGAAGTTTCTAATATTGATGATGAAATAGATATGTGGACAAAAGAATTTATGAAATATTTTAAAGTAGAAAAAGTATTGAGTTATGATGAAGGAATAAAACTTATAGAAAAAAATTAGAAAATTAGAGAAAAACTCTAGAAATTAAAAATGCCATCTAGCCCTTGAAATTACAAGGGGAGATGGCATTTTGTGGTGTAACAAATGTTACGGTGTTAATGTAAAAAATAAGGTTTTGTAATATGTATATTATTATTCTACACCATTTTTAATTAGATACAATGGTAGATATACAGAATTTATAAAATGTTAATAAGTGAAGTAAAAGAAAGACACTTATTAAAAGAAAGCAGTTTAATTTAGTTATTAATAAAAGCCTATTTACTATTTTTTTTATCCTTTAACTCATTAATTTTAAGATCCTTAAGACTCTCAACAGAGGTTTTAAGAATAACACGAAGAAAATTTAGGTCACTAGCAGTAAGGGGAACCCCACTTATAGTAAGAGAGTTATTAGTACATACTCTATGGGAAAATTCAGATATAATAAATTCTAAATCATTACTTTCATTTGAGGATATAGAAATATCATTAGGATCATCAATATAACCAGCTAATAAAAGAAGATAATTATAATCTAGATTATATCCTTCACTAATAAGCTTAATCTTATCTGGTGCAAGTTTTATTTTTTTACCATTATTAGAGTGGACTCCATTTTCTAAGTTTAAAAGGTGTGAGTGGCTCATTTTAACCTTTTCAGCTGCTTGTCTAAGTGTCAAATTCAATTCAAGTCTTTTTGCCTTTATAAATAATCCGAATCTATTATCATCCATAAAAATCACTCCTTTAATTAATTTTATAAAAAAAAGCACTTAAAATCAACCAAAACATACATTGTTTTCAATATATAACTAAAACTGTTTATTAAAATCAATATATTGAAAATAATGTAAGTGTATTATGTATACGAAAAAAAACAAGAATAATTATACTTTAAAAATTAGCAATTTATAAGGCTAAAATTGAAAACAGGGATGTTTACAGAACAAATATGAGAACGAAAAACCCTAATTGTACAAAAATATTTACTAATTTAATAATAAAAAATCTTAATATATTATCAAATGCAGCATTTTTTTTTAATAAATAAATTAAAATAGATGCTATTTACTAAAGTATTTGATAAATTAAAATAATTTTGCATATTTTTGAGGCGTGAAATGAATGTTTGCCATACTTACTTAATTTTAAAAAATTTATAAAAATATCCAAAAAAATTTTCGGTAATCTATTTACATAATTAACAATATTTGTTATAGTTTAATTGCGGATGGTAAATAGGATTAACAAAGGGGGTGAGAAATATAAGGAATTTAAGAAGAATTAGGGAGGAGAAGAAGTACACTCAAACATATGTGGGAAAGGAAATTGGAGTGAGTAGACAACAAATTAGTAAAATTGAAAGGGGGGAGGCATCTCCAAGAATTGATATTATTAAAGCTATTGCAAAGGTTTTAAATGTTAGTTTAGAGGAGCTCATAAAAGAAGAGTAAAGGTTTAAGTGGAATTTATAGAAAGGGGTGATTAGAAAATAATTAGATAAACAAAGGGTGAAAAATTAAAGGGATAAAGCTAGAAAAAATTCTTTAAAAAAGCTAAAAGAAAAATACGGACAAGCTATTAAATTTCAAAAGATAAGATAACTTAAAGAAAGTAATTTATTAGAAAAGGAGAATTAAAATGTGGGTTAAATGTAATAGGAAGGATGTACTACTACTAAATGTAGTTGCAGTAAGTATAGTTGAAGAAGATAAGAATTTATTCAATTTAGTTGGAAGCCTTAATGGACGTGAGTATGGTGGAGTAGTACTTGAAAAGTTTGTAGAGGAGATGGAGGCAAAAGAATGTTTGAATGCCTTAGAAAAAGCAATAGAGAATAAGGTGGGAATTTTTGATATTAATAATTATAAAGAAATGTAAAAAAGTTGCATATAAACTCGGCAAAGTAAAATACGCAACTGTTTGATAAATTAATCAATGAAATTATATCACTTCCCATTTGAAATAGCAATGTTAACAATGTAAATAATATGAAAATTATGAGAAGTGGGAAGTGTTAAAACTGAATATAGGGAGTGTTTAAATGAAGGTTATAATTGCTAAAGTTGTTTTAAATAATTTTAAGGGACAAAAGTTCTTGGAGATTATGTTTGGATATGAAACGTTTATTCTTGGAGGCAATGGCTTAGGTAAGACAACCATTCTTGATGCTATTTGGTGGAATCTTTTTGGGAAGGATTCAAAGGGGAGAAAAAACTTTGAATATAAGACCTTGGACAAAGATGGAAATCAAATTCATGGACTAGTTCACAGTGTAAAGGTAACTCTTATAGTAGATGGGGAAGCTTTGGAGCTTGAAAGAGCTGTAAGTGAGAAGTGGACAAAGAAAAGGGGGGAAACAGAGAAGATCTTTACTGGTAATGTAACTTCATATGCAATAAATAATCTTCCTGTTTCATCAGAGGTTTATAAAAATAAAATTAATGAAATTATTGATGAGGAGATTTTTAAGCAGGTTACAAATGTTTATTACTTCACATCACTTCCATGTACAGAGCAAAGAGCTGTTCTTTCAAAGTTAGTTGGGGAGGTTTCTCCAATGGAGGTTATTAAGAACAATCCAAATCTAATTTTATTATCAGAGGCGCTTAACAGAATGGATGTTTCACAATACATGAAGTATTTAAGTGTGGAAAGGAATAAGTGTAATAAGGAGATTATGCTAATTCCACCAAGAATAGATGAGTGCAACAATCAAATTAAGGAGCATGATTTTAAGGAGCTTGAAAAGAGAAAGAGAGATTTAATCTTAGGTATTAAGAGGGTAAAAGCTAATGAAAAAAAGAGGGAGGAGTTCTTAAAGAGAAAGAATGCTCTAACAGAACAGCTTTATGATGAGAAGGAAAAGCTTAGACTTAAGGAATTAGAGATTTTAGAAAATTCTAAGCTTAATAATGAAAACCTTGCTTTAAGTAAGATGAAACAGGAAATTAGGGAAAATGATTTAGAAATTCAATTTATTGAGAAGAAGATTAACAAAATAAATAATGGAATTAAGGATTTAAAGGAAAGCCTAAAGGAGTATGAGAAAACCAAGGAAATCCTTAGAAATAAATGGATTGAGGAGAATGGAAAAAGCTTTAAACTTCCAGAAGAAGAGGAAAGGTGTCCAACCTGTCATAGGGAATATGATGTGGAAACCATAGATAAATTAACAAGAGAAGGGGAAAAGCTATTTGAGGGGAAAAAGGATAAAGTCCTTGATCATATAAACATGGAGGGAAAGAAAGCTCTAGAAATGATAAGGGAAATTAAGGGGAAAATAGGGGAAGAGGGAAAAGAACTTATAGAGTTAGAAAAGCAAATACGTTCCTTTAATGAAAAAAATATAACACTAATTCATGAGAAAGAAGAGAGAGAAAAGAGAATAAATGCTCTTGAGGGG
>JBOFQV010000268.1:0-9013 GCA_051650705.1 Clostridium sp. | reverse complement strand
TGCATAAAAATCCGATGATTAGAGAGCTTGCAGCAAATTCATTTAAAGGATTGGAAGATAAAATTTATATGATTGAACCATTAGAATATGTTGAGTTTGCAAATTTGATGGATAAGGTATACCTAATAATGACTGATTCAGGAGGTATTCAGGAAGAAGCGCCTGCATTAGGAAAACCGGTAATAGTATTAAGAACAGAAACTGAAAGACCAGAGGCAGTTGAGGCTGGTACAGTAAAGTTAGTTGGAATTAATAAAGATGATATATTTAACTCTACAAATACATTAATAAATAATAGAGACACGTATGAAGAAATGGCAAAAGCTATAAACCCATATGGGGATGGGTTAGCATGTGAAAGAATTTTAAAGATTATAAAGAGTGATGTAAAGTAAAAAAGTTATGAAAAAGAATTTGAAAACAATAGCTATACAAATATGTATCATTAACATTCTTACTGTAATATTGCTTGGGTGTAATAGAAATGAGATTTTAAGCAATAGTGATATAAAAAGAAGTAATATATTAGTAGTTAAAAATGGGGATAGTTTAAAAATAGCCTCCAAATATAATTCGAATACAGATTTGATTTTACACTTTAACTTATTAGGAATAAATAAGTTAATGCACCTTAAAGAGGTTTTGAAAAATTATAATGAGGATAAATATCCATCAGATAATTTAGCATCAGAAAGATCTCTGTATGAGGTTACAACCGATTGGATATCACCCTATGGATTAGTATCAAAAGATAATATAGTAAATAGTAAGGCAGGTTTTACAGTTGGTGGAAATCATGGAACCGACGGAGCAAAAGGAATATCAACTGCAAAATGTGATAAAGTTACAGTTAAAGTTGATGATAGAATTATAGAAAAAAATGAAACTATATATGGAAATCAAATAGAAATAGAGGTAATAAATAAAATATATTCTTCAAACTCAATTGATATTGAGAATAAAGTTGGAACGTATGGATTAAAAGAAAAGGTAGTATATAAAATAGATAATAAGAGTATGAAAGTTAATGTAGAATTAGAAGCATTAGATGATGTAATAATAACTAGATATGTAGGCTTACAAGCTTCACTAACATATTATGATAATTTAATTATGAAATATAAGAATTCACAAGTGAAGGAATATGTTATTAAAGAAATTGGAGAAGGACAACAAGGATTACTTAAAAATGAGCAAGTTATTGATAGATTTATATTAGAGAATAAGGAAGATAGATTAACTTGTAAAATAAATAGTGAAGGACTTGGAAGTTTTGAGTATGTAGATGAAAATAATCCAACATGCTATACTAATAGCACAAAAGTATATATGCATACTATAAAAGGTAAAAAACTTAATTTGAATAGTGGAGAGAAAGTAAATTATAATGGGGAATATATATTTGAATCAATAAATGATCACTAGATTATAGAAAAGGAGAATTTAAATTAAAATTCTCCTTTTTAGTATAATATATTTATTATGATTCTAAAATAAAAAGACATTGCTAAAAATTGCAATGTCTTTAAATTAATTATTTTACTACAATTGTAATATCCTTATATCCATCTGATGTATTATAGTTTTTGTGTCTTGCATGAACTCTGATTGTATAAGTTCCGCTTTTGCTTGGTGTATAAACAAACTTATTTGATGAAGTCCAAGCTTGTTTTTTAACCCAAGTAGAACCTTCTTTTACCCAGTATTCAAACATTGAATTTGCTGTTATATTAGTAGTACAAGTAAATGTTATTGGTGTACCAGCAGTTACTTGTCCAGAAACTTTATCAGCAGTCAATGAAGTTATTTTAGCCATTGTTGCTGGGTTCTTAACGAAATAATATAAATCCTTGCTACCTTGTGAGCTTATAGCATTTTTATGTTTAGCATGAACTCTTACTGTGAAATTTCCAGCAGCTTTTGGAGTGTAGCTAAATGTATTCTTAGCTGACCAAGTTTGCATTTTAATCCAAGTAGAACCTTCTTTTACCCAGAATTCAAAGGTTGAATTTAAAGTGTCATTAGTTTGAGCAGTAAATGTAATTGTTGAACCAAGTGGTTCTCCTGATTTCTTGTCTGGTGTTAAAGAAGTAATTGTAACTTTATCACTTGGATTTGGTGGATTTGGATCAGCAATATCAACCTTACTATTAGTTACAGTATAACTAACAGGAGCACTAGCATTATTAGATAACTTAATTCTAACATTGTTACCAGTTAAGCTTAAATCATTATTACTATTAGTAGCATTTAAATTAATAGTAGCAGGTCCTTTTAAAACCTTAGCCTTAATAGTAGCAATAGTTCCATTAACAGTAACACCAGCATTATTACCAGTCATAGTTAAAGCAATATTAGCTTCACCATTCTTAACTTGGTTAACAGGCATTTGTAAAGCTGTTGAACCAAAAGCATTACCCTTTGTAATACTTTGAACTTCTAAAACTGTTGGATCATACTTGAAATCAACTGCAGCTCCATAGACACCACTTACATTAGAAACATTTACAGCGATATCGATAACATCACCAACCTTCGCTGTACTAGGTGCAGCGAAATTAACTTGAGTTGTAGCAGCGCTTGCGCTACTTGTAGGAATTAATTGGCTGAAAGCAACTTGGAATACCATTACTAATGATAAAGCCACAGCAACTCTCTTTAGCTTTTGACTAAATTTCATTTTTGTTTTCCCCCTTTTTTAATATAGATAACAATTACATTTTACACATAAGTGGTATAAATGTAAATAATTAACAAGAAAATAAAATTAAATATTTTAAATATTTTTTTTAATAACCATGTAAAAGTACATATAAATTTACAATTTAATAAGTAATTTAATAATGCTAAAAACTCAGTTAAACCTTATCATAAAAAACATAAAATTTTAAAATAGAACCTAATTTTCAAAAAAAATAAATAAAAAATAAAAAATATTAATCTAAATTTTCATTACAAAATATGGTATTAATGTAAATATTATGTTAGAATTATCTTGGGTGCAGGTGTATACGATTATGTAACTGTTACCAAAAAGAAAAAGGGGGGAAACGTGAACAGAAGCAAGCTAAAAATTTTTAGCAGCAGTATTGCTATCCACATTTGTATTATCAAATGTTTTAAGGCATGACAGCAGAAGCAGCAGGCACAAGTTCTACTCAAACAAAAGAAATCGGTTCAAGTGAAAAGTACCAGAAAAATACCTTAATAGAAAGCTTATTGGATACTTTCCAGAAAGAGCATAAAAAATGACTCATAAGGAAAAGAAATCAAAATTAATTCATCACTACATTATAAATGACAATTTAACATACTAACTCAAATGAAAAAGATGTATCTAGATGTCAAGGTGATTAAATCAGTAGGATGAAGGATAGTTTAAAAGGCTTCTATACAATGAATAATACTTAATACACAAAAGTTTAAGTAAATAGGGTAAAAAAGAAAGGGGGAACACAATTGAAAGGGAGTAAATTAAAAAAGGTACTAGCAGGTGTATTAGTATCAGCAATGGCAATTTCAAATGTTGCTATGATTAATGCAGAGGCAGTATCAAATAACAATGAAGTTAGTGCAGCAAGCACAACACAAAATCAACAAAGAAAGCTTATAGGGTATTTCCCATCATGGGCATATGAGAACCCAGTGCAAGGAAATTTTGATGTTGCTGACTTACAATGGGAGGAATTAACACATATTCAATATTCTTTCGGATTTGTTGATGAAGCAACTAATAAGTTAATATTTGATGAGAAGTATGCAATTAACGAAGATTTTAAAGACTATAAGTTAGAGCATAATGGAGTAGAAGTTAAGTTAGACCCAACTCTTCCTTATAAAGGACACTTTAATGTTCTTCAAGTAATGAAGAAAAAATATCCAAATGTAAAAGTTGTAATGTCTATTGGTGGATGGGCAGCTTCAAGAGGATTCTATAAAATGTTAGACTCAGAAGCAGGTATGAATACATTCACTGATTCTTGTGTAGAGTTCTTAAAGAAATATAATTTTGATGGTATTGATATCGATTTCGAATATCCATCATCTCAAAAGGGATGTGGAAATCCAAATGACTTTGACTTATCAGAAGATAGAAGAACAACTATAAATGCAAGCTATAATAAAATGATGAAGATGATGAGAGAAAAATTAGACAAGGCTTCAGCAGCACAAGGAAGAACTGGGGATAATAAGTATACATTATCAGCAGCAGTTGCAGCTTCAGCTTGGATATTAGGTGGAGTTTCAGATAACTCATATGCAAAGAGTTTAGATTTCCTAAGTGTAATGTCATATGACTTCCATGGTGGATGGAATCAATATGTTGAAAACTTAGCAAATATTTATGCAGACCCTAATGATACAGAAACATTCTTATTAACAAATCCAAGTAAACCAGATAAGGTTGTTCCATGGCTTGGAATGGATTGGGCATACAATTATTATAGAGGGGTTTTACCTTCAGAAAAAATATTAATGGGTGTTCCATACTATACAAGAGGTTGGGAAAATGTTACTGGTGGAGTGAATGGTCTTCACGGTACAGCAGGATCAAAAGATAATCCAACTGCAGCTACTGGTAAATACAATATTTGGGGAGATAAAGATAAGTTTGATAAAGTCATTCCAGCAGGTGCAAATCCAATTTGGCACACAATGAACCTAATGGATCAAGATTCAAATTTAAAGGAATATTGGGACAATGTAGGTAAGGTTCCTTACCTTTGGAATGATAAAGAAAAAGTATTCTTAAGTCATGAAAGTGAAAAATCAATTGATGAAAGAGTTAACTTTATAGAAAAGAATAACTTAGGTGGAGCATTAATTTGGGTAATGAATGGTGACTACGGTCCAAATCCAAATTATAAACCAGGTTCAACTAATGTTAATGAAGGTAAATATGGTCCTGGAAATACTTTAACTAAGAGATTAAAGGCAGGATTTAATAGAATTGGTGATTATGAAATTTCAAATGATGATATAAATGCGCCAACTGGAGATATTGAGGTAACTTACATTAGCAAGCCAGACCATCCAAATAATCAGTATGATTTTACAGTTAAAAATACTGGAAAAGAAAATATAAAAGGTGGATGGAAGTTTACTGTAGATATTCCAAAGTCAACTAACGAAATCTCTTCTGAACATGGAACAGTTGATGTGAAAGATATTGGTGATTTCTATAGAACTACTGTTACAGTAAGACCAGATTTAGCTATACCAGCTGGTGGGTCACAAATTATCAATATCAAAATGAAGCTTTGTATTGGTGGATTAAGAAACATCACAGTTAATGGTATGTTAGCATCAAATATTCCAGATTCAAAGGGGAATTACAAGCCTTCAATTATAGGAGCAGAAAATAAAATTGTTACTGTTGGAGATTCAT
Organism: Clostridium sp.; assembly: GCA_051650705.1. Lineage (GTDB taxonomy): Bacteria > Bacillota > Clostridia > Clostridiales > Clostridiaceae > Clostridium. Next base: position 3,624 of record JBOFQV010000268.1, on the reverse strand, counting down.
TTGATCCAAAAGCAGGGGTTACTGCAAAGGACACTGAAGATGGAGATTTAACTTCTAAGATAGTTATAACTGGTGGAGTTAATACAAATGTTCCTGGTGATTACAAAGTAACTTACTCTGTAACTGATAAAGCAGGTGCAACTTCAACTAAAACTATTACTGTTGAAGTAAGAGCAAAATTACCAGCAGGATTAACTTGGTGGGAATCTGGAAAAACTTATGCTTATGGAGCAAAGGTTGCATATAAAACTGGAATATATGAATGTATAACTTGGTGGATGAATCCAGATGGAGATTGTAGTCCAAATAACACAACTTATTGGAAGAAGGTTGGAGACTTAGAAGTTCCACCACCAGTTGTTCTAGAAGATGTAAATGGGGACAAAGTTGTTGATATAGCAGATTTATCAGCAGTAGCTGCTGCTTATAATGCTAAAACTGGAACTGCTTTATATAAGGCAAATCTAGATGTTAATAGTGATGGAATTATTGACCTATATGACATTGTTAGAATAGGGAAATTTCTATAATAGATAAAAAAGGGGGAAATAGACATTGATTAAAAAGAATTTTAAGGCTTTAGTTGCATTAGCTGCTGTTTCTGCAATGCTTGTTACTGGTGTGGCTCCAGTTTCTGCATTAACAACTGGTAGCAATGACACTAAGGCTACAAGCACAAAACAATTACGTAATGTAATGTACTATGGTGACTGGTCTATTTGGGGAGGAGAAGGACAATTCTACCCACAAAGTATACCTGCAGAAGATTTAACTCACTTAAACTTTGCATTTATGGACTTCAATGCAGATGGTTCATTTCAGTTCTGTGATAAGACATCAGCAATTGGACATCCACTAGGACATAAGGAATTACCTTATGATGAAACTGATGGATTCTCAGGTGGAGTTTTAAATGAATTCCAAGTATTAAAGCAAAGAAATCCAAACTTAAAGATTGGTATTTCAATTGGAGGATGGTCAAAATCTGGGGACTTCTCAGTAATGGCTGCAAGTTCAAGTTCAAGAGCTAATTTTGTTAAGAATGCTATGGATATGCTTAGAAATCTTAACTTAGACTTTGTTGATATTGACTGGGAATATCCAGGCGCAGATCAAACAAGAAAACCTGATTTGTTAGATAACATTCATGATGAAGGTACAATAAATGCTTGTGCAGCAGATAAAGAAAATTATATTTTATTACTTCAAGATTTAAGAACAGCTTTAGATAAGCAAGGAATAGAGCTTGGAAAGAAGTATGAATTATCAGCAGCTCTTCCAATGGCAAACTCTAAGGTTGATGATGGTATTAATGTAAAGAGGATGTTTGAACTTCTTGATTTTGGTAATCTTATGACTTATGATGCAGCTGGTGCTTGGGATGTTACAAGTGGTCACCAATCTGCTCTTTATACTAATCCAAACAGCCCATATGCTGGAAAAGGATTCTCAGCTGATGAAACTGTAAAGAACTTCATTAGCAAGGGTGCTCCATCAGAAAAGTTAGTTATTGGTGCAGCTTATTATACAAGAGGATGGGAAAAAGTTGCAAACAATGGACCTGATAAGAGTCTTCCAGGTTTATATGGTACAGCTGATGATCATGCAGGTAAAAATGCAGATGCATCAGATACAGCAGGTGCAAGGAATTTTGCAGATATGAAGGTAGGAGATGGTGGAAGAGCTGGTGGTGTATGGCCATGGAGAGCTCAAGCTGAGTTAAAGAAAGCTTATTCAGGATTAAAGGAATATTGGGATGATGTTGCTAAGGCTCCATACCTATACAATGAAACAACTGGTGCATTCTTCACATACGATAACCCAAGATCAATAGCTGAAAAAACTAAGTATGTTAAGGAAAACAATTTAGGTGGTATGATTGCATGGATGGCTTCTCAAGATGCGCCAACTGCTGGTTCAGGTGATGTTAGAAATGAGTTAACTCATGCTACAAAAGTTGGTTTATATGGTGATGCTAAACTTCCAACTTTCCCAGCTAATAATGTTGAAACTTTTGCTAAGGCTACTTTAACTCATGTTCCAGCTCAATGGGGAACTGGTGATGAAATTACTATTCAATTAGTATCAAGTAGTCCATTAGTAAGCAATGATACAGCTGTTTTAAGATCTGAAAAGACTTATAAAACAGTAAAATTCCCTAAGCTTTACATCAAGACAAGTGGTGTTGCTATAAGTGCAGGTGAAGGTGCTGGTTCTGTTACAACTCAAACTATTGATGGTGTTCAATATTATGTTGTTGATTTAAGTGGTGCTTATGATGGTAAGCTTATAAAGGCTGGAGATTCTAAGGGATATACTTTCAAAATCAAGACTGATAAGAAGATTGAAAGTGTTGATACAGCAATTGAAAAGATTGATGTAACTCAAAGAATGTATATTGACGCTCCAGAGTTTGGTAAGAAGACTGTATTTGTTGGTAAAGGTAAAGAATATGCTCCAGAAGATGTAAACAAAGATGAAATTATAGATGTTGCTGATTTAAGTTTAGTTGGTTCTAAGTACAACTTAAAGAAGGGACAAACTGGATATGTTGAAATTTGTGATATTAATAAGGATGCTATTATAGATCTTTATGACTTAACAAGAGTTGCAAGCAAAATTGGTTCAACTAAACCAGATCCAGACCCAGATCCAACAGTTCCAAATTGGAATGCAACTACTCAATATAAGGGTGGAGAAATAGTAATGTACAATGGTTCTAAGTATCAATGTCAATGGTGGGCAAACATAGGTGTTTCACCAGACAAAGATGGAGCTTGGAAGAAAATAGGATAAAAAAAGGTGCCTGTCACGTGACAGGCACCGAATTTTATAAAAATATCAAAAATATCATTATAATTAATAAAAATCCATATTTGGTGCCAGAGTAATTAAAGAGAGAAAGTAAGGTAAATCAAGGGATTGAATAGTGTTTTTATAAAAAAATGGTGTGGTAAAACCTAAAAATGGTGACTGACACCTTAGAAAGGGGAAAGTTTATGAGAAAAGGATTTTGTAAAAGTATAATTTCAGCATTTATTATAGGGGCAATGGCTATATCATCAATTGGTATTAACATAAAATCAAAAGAAGCATCAGCAGCTGAAAACAGTGAAATTAACAAACAAGTTGTAACACAGTCAAGCTACACTCCATCAGGTAAGTATGGAACTGGTGTTGGAGGAAAAATTCCAGATCAAATTAATGCACCATTTGTTGATATGGGATGGTGGGTTACAGATCCTGCATTTTCAAATAATGGAGCACCAAAAATTACAAAGTTCCAACAAGACACAGGTGTAAAATATTATAATTTAGGGTTTATTCAAGGAACTAGTGGAGTAGCAAATGGTATTGTAAATTGGGGCTGGGGGGGATATTCAGTTTTATCTGAAAGAGATCCAAACAATACTCAATACCAAGGTATCAAAAAATCTATAAAGGAAATAAGAGATGCTGGTGGAGATATAATAATTTCATTTGGAGGATTAAATGGAACTCCATTTTGGAAGGTAACTCAAGATATAACAACTTTAGAAAACACATATATGGAGTTAATTGATGGATATGGTCTTACTAGAATTGATCTTGATATTGAGGAAGCTGGAAGAGGAAAGGCTGAAA
>JBOFQV010000267.1:0-2498 GCA_051650705.1 Clostridium sp. | reverse complement strand
GGAATAGTTAGTGTTTTGCTTGCTCCATCATTGCTTAGGGTTATTTCTTCTTTTGGTTCTAATTCAATATAATTTCCAAAATGATGGGTGTGAGTTTTGGTGTTTACAAATATATAACGTGTTTGAAACTCTTCTCCATGATTACTTGTTTCATTTCTTAAATAGTTAAACATATATTGAGAATCGCCATTGACTTTTAAAACTTGTTTTTCAGTGGTGGTGTTTACTATTTTGAAGCTTTTCTCTGTTTCAAGATTTACTGTGAAGGTGCTTTGTGCTTCTACTATATCACTTTGGTTTAATGGGAGTTCTTTTGTGGCTTCTATAGGTTCTTCTATTTGTGCTTGTTCTTTTTGAACTGTAGGTACATTTGTTTTGTTTTCTTCTTGGGGAGTTTGTACATTTTCTTCTGGTGAACTTGTTTGTGCTTTTGCTTCCTTTGGTGGAAGAATTATTAATGTTGTCATTAGTAGAAATATACATATACTTGATAGTAATCTTTTCATTAACATTTCTCCTTTTGATTGTTTAGTTTAATTATATAATAAGCACAATTAAATTACAAATAATGGTAATAAATATTCTGTTAGAATTTAAAGCAGTTGTAAGTTTTTAGAGGGGGCAAGGACTACTTCTACTTCAAATGTTTCTTGTAATTGTGTAAAGTACAATTAAATACCATTTTAAAATTGTTTAATCTTAAAGCATTTAAGGAATAATAAAAATGTAATATTATCTTTTTAAAAGGAGAAGTGGTTATGACTAGAGATGAAAAAGTAAAAAAGCTATATTTTGAAACATATGAAGAGGATGGAGATGGGATTCCATCTTTAAAGGAAATGGAAGAAGGATTACAGGAATTTTATTCAGCAGCTGGCTTTGGTGATATATCAATTGATGAGATACTTAAGCACCATGAGGTTGATGCTGGATTTGCTAAAGCTATGGAAGAGAAAATTAATGAGCAGATTAATAGGCTTTCCAATTTTACTTTGGATTTTGATGAAGAGGCTCCATTTTAAATAAGCAACAAAAAATAGTAAAGATTGGAATGTTGTTCCAATCTTTTTTGAGAATATGATTATTTAATTATCTTACTATTATATCTTTTGTAATTACTTCTAGTATTAATCAACCACATTATGCTACAAGCACTATTAATAAGTTATCTAGAAAATAACTAAGCTTATGTTGCAGGAGAGTAACTGTTATCTTTAAATTATACAAATTATGTATCATGATGTGTAATATACTTATATACAAATCAAATGAAAGAAAAGAGATAAAATAAAAGGGGAAGAGTAAATGGAAACAGTAGAAAAGAGATATGCATTACTTATAGATTCAGACAACATATCAGCAAAATATATTAGAAAAATAATTAATGAATTAGATAAATACGGAATAATAACATATAAAAGAATATATGGAGATTGGACCAGTACACAATCAACAAAATGGAAGCAGAAGCTTTTAGATAACTCAATTACTCCAATACAACAATTTAGCAACACAGTAGGGAAGAATGCCACAGATTCAGCTCTTATTATTGATGCAATGGATATTCTTTATACAAATAATGTGGAAGGCTTTTGCATTGTTTCAAGTGATAGTGATTTTACAAGACTTGCTAGTAGACTAAGAGAATCTGGGATGAATGTTATTGGTATGGGGGAGAAAAAGACTCCTCAAGCCTTTAGATCAGCTTGTAATATTTTCACTAACCTTGAGGTGTTAATTGATCAGGTGGAAGAAGGGGAGAATGTTGAGGCTAAGGAATTGATTGCTATTGCTAGTAATGATGTTAAGGAGAGTAATCCTGTGGTTATCAGAACTAAGGAGGAGATTGAGAAGGCAATTGTTGATATTATTACAGAGAATGAAAACCAAGGTAAGAAGACTGCTCTTGGGGAGATTGGTAATAGACTTGTAAAGAAGTATACTGATTTTGATGTTAGAAATTATGGATATAGCTTGCTTTCTAAGTTCTTGATGGAGATGGAGAACTTGAATTTGGTGAAGGATAATAATTTGGTTTTTGTTAGCTTGAAGGAGGATATGATTCAACAACAGCAGGTTACTGACTATATAATGAGGGTTATTAAGAAGGCTGGTAAGGAAGGTATTGGGCTAAATGAGCTTAGTAATCTTCTGTATTTGAAGTATAATAATTTTAATATTAAGGATTATGGATATTCTACTTTTTCTAAGTTTATTCAGAGTTTTTGTGAGCTGGAGATAGTGGAAAATAGATGTAAAAAGAAACGTGTTATCCTTAAAAGGGCTAGGGTGGTTAAATAAGGGGAGAACGCTAGGATAAAAATTTTTGTTGCTTACTCCAGTCGGCAAGCTCCTAGTCGACGCACCATAAAATTTTAATAAGAAATTTAATAAGCCATTTAGCTGATATAAGGCTAGATGGCTTTTTTTATGCTAAGTAAGGTGTAGAATTAATAAACAAATTAGGAAAGATATTTAATTTCTTTACGAATAGATTA
>JBOFQV010000266.1:0-4308 GCA_051650705.1 Clostridium sp. | reverse complement strand
GCACGAGAAATATAAAGGAAGTGATAATATGGGATCAATGAAATGCTCATTAAGAAAAGAAGTAAAAAATGATATAAATAAGTTCATAGATAATGAATTTATCCTTGAGATGAAAAAGGAAATATATAATTACATAAATACTGTTCATAAAGTTAAAATAGATGATTCAGAGTTTGACAAAGAGGATGGGGAATCTAGAGTTATATTAAATGATAATGGCCCATTTAATATTTATGACTACATGTATGCAGGAGATTTTTTATATGAATTATCTTGGGAAGGGGATTATATAAAAGAATTAGATGAAAGTGAGTACTCAGACAATATTAAAGGAAGATCAAAGTATATTCCAGCTAAGATAACTGAGGATTCTAAGTGTATATATAAGTATATTCCAAAGGATATAGCTACTGTTTTATATGAAAAAGTTGAAAAGTCAATGGAGAAGAGAAAAGGGGAGCTATATAAGGAGTTTAAGAATAGATATAATCAAGAATATTTATTTAATAGTGTTAGATGGTACAAAAGGTCAAGAGATGGAAAAGTTTATTGTGATATAGACTTAAATGAATTAGAGGATAATAAGAAGGTTAGGCTAGAAGAACAGATAAAAACTGAGGCTTCAAATGCCTATAAAACAAGGTGGGGTAGTGATACTCATTCAAAGGTAGCTTCTCTTTACAATAAGCTTTTAATAGAGGTTTATGATGAGGCTTGCAAGCTACTTGGTGTTGAAAATCCTTATTTACCTGACATTGTAGTGGGTGATAATAGTCAAGAGGAAAAAGATTTAATTACTCTTATGTTAGACAACTGCAAGGAGGCTTCAAGGTCTTCAAAGGGGATAAATAGGCTGAAGGTTAAGGTGGTTAATTCCTTTGATAAGCATATAAATCTTCTTATTAATATGAAGGTTTATAAAACAAAGGAACATATGAGGGTATTCTTAAATGATTCTAGAGAGCTTGTCTTTGGATACTATAAAAGTGTTAATTTACAAGGCTTTAGTAAGGAGCTTAAAAATAAGGAACACAAGGTATTTGAGTTAATTAAAAAGATAGCTATAATTGAAAATGTAATGTATAAGGATTATCTTGCAAAAAACTCAAATGGGGTAACTCTTGAGGATATGGAATTTCAAAGAGAGTGTATTCCATGGATTTGTACTAAGGGGTTACTTTGGACAGCTGAGAATATATATGTAAAAAGTAAGATTAAGGACGAGATAAAAGAAATTATATTAGATAATCCAATTGATGAGTATAAAGAAGCTAGAGAAATGAAGAGACACTTCTATCTTCATGTTGGGGAAACTAATACTGGTAAAACATACTCAAGTATTCAAAGCCTTATGGATGCAGATACAGGGGTTTATTTAGCTCCACTAAGATTGTTGGCTTTAGAAATTCAAGATAAGCTTAATTCTCAAAATATCCGTTGTTCATTATTAACTGGGGAAGAGGAAGATATAATAAATCGTGCATCCCATGTGTCTTCTACAATAGAAAAGCTTCAACTGGGAACTCCTTATGATGTTTGTGTTATTGATGAGGCTCAAATGATTGGTGATAAACAAAGAGGATGGGCATGGACAAGAGCTATAATTGGTGTGCTTTCACCAGAAATCCATATTTGTATGGCTCCAGAAGCTAAGGATATTATTATCAAGCTTATAAAGGATTGTAATGATACTTATGAAATAGTAAATCATAAAAGAAATACTGAGTTAATATTTGAAGATAAGAAGTTTAATCTTAAAACGGATATTAAAAAGGGAGATGCTCTAGTTGTTTTTGGTAAAAAGAAGGCGCTAGCAGTTTCAGCAGAGCTTTTAAATAATAATATAAAGACAAGTATTATTTATGGTTCTCTACCATACTCTACAAGAAAGAAGCAGTTTGAGAGGTTCTTAGATGGAGAGACAGAGGTTATAGTATGTACAGATGCTATTGGAATGGGTGTTAATCTTCCTATAAAACGTATTGTATTTTTAGAAACAAGGAAGTTTGATGGGGTATCTCAAAGAAGATTAAAGGTTCCAGAAATAAAGCAAATAGCTGGAAGAGCAGGACGTAAAGGGATTTATGAAAAGGGGTATGTTACCTCAACAAATGATCCCCAATTAATAAAATCAGCCTTAACTGCACAAACAAATAAAATAGAAAAATGTTATATTGAAATTCCTGATTCTCTTTTAGAACTAGATATTGATATTATAGATGCATTAAAAACTTGGAGCTTGGCACCTGTTAAGGGATATTTCCAAAAACCAGATGTTACTATGATAATTTTCTTGTTAAATAGATTAAAGGAGCTTAAGGTTAAGGCTTCAAAAGAGGATCTTTTAAAGATGGCAACAATTCCTTTTGAGGAAAATAACAAGAGAGTTATTGCCTTATGGGAAGAGTATTGCATTATGTATAGCAAGGGTGTTCTTAATTTAAAGAGGCCAAAGCTTAATGAAATTGTTAATGCTAAGAAGGAGCTAGATGAGCTGGAGAGTTATTATAAATCATTGGAGCTTAATTATTCTTTTGCTAAGAACTTTAAATTAATGGTAAACAATGAGTATATATCTAGGGAGAAGGAGTATACTGCAAATAAAATTAATGACTTGCTTTTAACTAGTCTTTTGCATCATGAAAGGGTTTGTCTTGATTGTGGGAAAAAGCTTGCTTGGGATTATCCAAGTGAAAGGTGTAAGTTCTGTAAGGAGAAGCTACATCTTTTAAGAGGGGATAGCTACAAACCAAGGTTTAAAGGTGGCAGAAGAGATTCTGGCTATAGAGGTAAGGGGAGTAGAAGATTTAATTTTAAATAGGATATGTATGTTGAAATGAATATTGCTCATCCTTTTAGAGAAGGAAATGGAAGAAGTGCTCGAATTTGGCTTGATTTAATATTAAAAAAAGAGTTAGGTAAAGTAATTAACTGGAGTGAAGTGGATAAGGATGATTATTTGCTTGCAATGGAACGTAGTCCTATAAAAGATATAGAGATTAAGCACCTTTTAAAACAAGCATTAACTGATAAAATTAACGATAGAGAAATTTATATGAAGGGTATTGATACGAGCTATTATTATGAGGGATACACTATTTATAAGACAGAAGAGTTATAATGGCTATCATTTGTATAAAAAGAAATTAAACTTATATAATATGGAGAGATAAAAAGTGCTTGATTAGGCAAATAATATATTAGAAAAGTAGCTAGTAAAATGATAAAAGTTTTACTAGCTTCTTTTATGTAAAGAGATATTGGAGTGAGTACACTGAAGAACAACAAAAAAGGGTGAATGGAAATATTATTCCTTAGGATATGGTTTAATGATAAAATTGTAAATAGGAAAAATTTTAATTATAATAATAGAAGAATATAAGGAGTGTAAATAGGAGAGATAAATGAAGATATTTTTAAATGAAATTAGAAACAGGGTATTATGGTCTATAAAACAAGTTTTAACAATAAGGCATATTATTGCTATGATACTATTTGCATTAATGTTTGGTATTAATGGTAGTGAAATTCCAATTGAGAAAACTATATTAACTATTGTGTTTATTATTTTTTGTACTTATCAACAATTAGCTATAGCAATAGCAGTATCAATTTTTATTGGTATTATAGTAGGTGTTTTCCCATTTTTAGGTTTTTTAATACCTATTTTAATATTATTTGGAATTATATCTAAATTGACATTTATTTGGGAAAATAAATACGCAATGTATTTAGGAATTACAGTTGTTCTAGCTCCAAGTCAATTAATTCAGCTTATATTAGGAGATATATATCGCATTTTAGCAATTCCAGTTAATTATGTTTTTGAGGTTGTGGCTAAATTTGAGTTTATCTATACAATTTCTAATATTACATCCATTCCAATTGAATATATTTATTATGGTATTATATTTAATATTATGATGATTAGTTTATATTTTATGAAGTACTCAGTTGATGGTGCTTTAACATCTATATGCATGTTGCCGTTATTGTTTATGTCAATTTTAGTACCAGCTATTATTTCGGAAATATCAACATTGGTAAGTACATCACAATATAATAATTATGTTGAAACAAATCCAGGTATACACAACGTTAGAGAATACACAAGGATAAATTCTAGTGGACATATAGAGCATGTTAAGAGTCATATTAGGACAAACCCTGATGGAATTGAAACTAATAATTTATCTTATAGAGGTGACTAGAGGAAGAAAGAATAAGGATAATGGTTATGAAATATTTGGTGAAATAAATAAATGATCCTAATGGTCATAGAAGATATTATATGAGAAAGGTTTTTAA
>JBOFQV010000265.1:0-5811 GCA_051650705.1 Clostridium sp. | reverse complement strand
AAGGATAATTTACCACCAGAATTACAAGTTGAAGAAATAACTGTAGATGGTGTTGTTATAACTGGTAATCTACAACAAGGTATTAATATTGGCACAATTGATACTACAATAAGTAGAGTTATTGAAATAGCTATTAACGTAGTAGGAAGTTTTAATGAAATATATAAAAATATAGTAAATGCTGTGGCCACAGCAATCATAGAGCCTACAAAGCCACCTGTTACAGTAACAGCTACAGCAACTGATAGTATTGGAGTTAAGATATTTAATCCTAAATTAATTTTAACTAAAAGTGCAGATAAGACTTATGCAATTGTTGGTGAAACAGTAACCTATAAAATAGTTGCTAAAAATACAGGTGATATTACTTTAGGTAATTTAGAAAATACACCAGTTACTATATATGATAAACTGAACACAAGTTTACAATTTGTAGTAGGTTCAGTAAAAGTAAATGGAGTACCAGATATATCTTCTGATATATTGAGCGGTGTTGTAATTGGTGAATTATCACCAGGAGAAAGTATTGTAGTCACTTTTCAAGCTATAATAATTTCAGCAAATATAAATCCAATAACAAATACATCTAATTCATCCTATGGATATGAAGTACCTGGGCTTCCACCGGAAGTAGGTGTTGCAAAAAGCAATCCTGTAAGTATAGTACCAGAAGTTGCAAATATAGATGTAATAAAAACAGCAGATAAGGATTTGGTAGTATTAGGTGGTACAATAACTTATACTGTAATATTAAAAAACACAGGAACAACAGATGCTTTAAATGTAATATTTAAAGATGAATTACCAAATGAAGTTGAAATAATAAATGGAAGCTTTAGTGTAAATGGGGAAGTAGTCAATATAGTTAATATTAGAAAGGGTATTAATATTGGAGATATAAAAGTAGGAAAAGAGGAAATTATTAAATATACTGTAAAAATAATTAAATCTACTTGTAATCTTAAAATAGTTAATTCTGCAAAGGTTAATTTTATATACAGTCTTCCTAATGGCAATGCAGGTACTACTACAAGTAAGGATACCACTAATTCATCTGAAGTGGTTAATATAGGTATTTCAAACTTTAAGCAAATAAGTGTTAATAAGCAACTAAAAATACAAATGGGAAATCCAGATATAGAAGAGGTGGCAGATGTAACTGGAAACATTACAATATCAAAATACAATATAATTAAAACACCTATTTTAATTTCAAATGAAGGGCAAAACTTGACTGGATATAAGCTAATAATTTATGGGATTATAAATGAAATTGTAGAATATACAGCGAAAAGTTGTGTAGAGTCACTTCACTCAAGTGAATATTACATTCCATTTTCAACATTTATTGTATTACCAGTAGATTATTGTTTTGCGAATATTGAAGTTAAGGGAGTAATTGAAGATATTTATTTTAAAAAGTTATATTGTAGAACACTATTTACTGATGCAACTATATTAATAAAGGCAATAGTATGTAGTTCTTAGGTTAATAATATGGTAGACCTGAAACATATAATTATACGTTTCAGGTCTTTACTTACTTCTGAAATAAAGTTAGATTATGAATAGTAGTTTTAGTTGTTTTTAAAACTAATATTCATCATATTCTGAATTCCTCTCCTTACTAAAGGTCATATTTAACACTCGTAAAGAAACAAAAATTTCTTCACCAAGAATATCCACATCATAGCTATGAACCACAAAAGGATCACTTCTTTTAATTAATTTAATATAACTATCATCAAGCTTTCTAGGAAATCTAACCTTACTCATAAAGATGTCCTCAAGAATAAAACCATACTTTTTAAAAAGCTCAATATACTCCTCAAGAGCATAAAGATGAACATGACCATCATCCCTAAGATTCATATATTCATCAATAAATAAATCCTTATCAAAAAGATTAGGAGTAGGATCAGAAATAAAAACTCTTCCTTCCTCCTTTAAAATCCTACTAAAATCACCAACAGTTCTATCAGCATTAGGAAAATGGTGAAAAGCATATCTAGAAGTAATTAAATCAAACTCATTACTATCAAAAGGAAGAGAAAGACCATCATACTCAATAAAAGAAAGATTATTTATATGTTTATCCCTACAAATCTTATTATCCCTTTCAATAGTATTTCTTAAAATATCAATACCAACAATAGAAGAATCCTTAAACCTAGTAGCTAAAGGAAAAGTTACATAGCCACTTCCACACCCCATATCAAGACATTTTTCATTTTCATTAAGGGAAATTGAGTCAAGAATTTTATTAAGATGTTCACTATCAGAAATAATATTATCATACCCTTTTGAGAAAAAAGCCTTATCAAAGTTAATCTTTGCTTTATTAATTATGTCAATTTCATTCATAGAAAACCTCCTTAAGCATTAGATAAAAGAATATATGTTAATACTTTCATAAATATTACAATATGAATAAAACTTAAATAAAATAGTTAATTAGATTATCAATATTAAATAGTTATACATAGAATAAAAATAAGGATTATAAACATAAAAATCACAGAATGGAGGAAGGTAATGGGGTTATATGATAATAAGCTTAAATCTATAACATATGAAAATAAGGCTTTAGCAATACTGGTAAAATATGTAAAGGGAAGTAGTGTTAAAAATGGACAACTTTTTATTACTGATATCAACTTAGTAATAGACGTAATGGTAAAAGAGGTTAGAAAAAACTATGCCTATATAATTTTTACATTAAAGCATAGATTATTTGATGAACCTCTTATGGATTCAGTAGCATCTATTGGAAATGGGGAAGATGATTCAATAGGAAAGACTGTAGGAATATTTTATTCATCAACACTATCAGCAGTAACAAATGCATTAAGAGATATGGATGGTATTCATGTAAACTCTTCATTATATAAAGAAATGAAGAACTTTAAATGCTATAAATCATACCAAATAACCCTTGGTAAAAAATCCACAAATGATAAAATAGATTTTTATAATATTCTTGGAGAAGAAATAATAAAGAGGCTTGGCAATAAGAAAGTTCAATGGGTAAAGTTATATGCTGCAAAAACAGATTCATCAATAAATTGTGAATGTAGAATAAATGGAGTAATAAATATTGAGCTTTCAAATATAATTGAGAGCTTTGCAAGGGAATGGGAAATTCAAGATATAATTTACTCAGAAAAGCAATATTTTATTTTTATTCAAGATGTTAAAACCTATAGACCATGTAAATTCACAAGGGAAAATATTCTGTATTTTACAAATGAGAGCTTAAAATATTATGGTGAGTGTAATACAATAGAAAAATACCACAATCTACCTGATGAAATTTTGAAAATAACAAAGGATAAGGATATAGGTACAGAACTTTACTTATTCATTCCAGAAATACTTTGTGAATTACTTTATCCAGAGGTACTATATTTAGATGAAATGATAATACAAACAGATGATTCAGAAATTAAAATGTATAAGGAACAATTCTCTTCCTATAATTATATTTATGAATGCATTTCTGAAAAGTTAAGAAATAGAGAATTCACTAAGGAGAATTTATCAAATATACTTAAGTATAGTGCAGAAATGAACTCAATAAATGAAGCAATATATAAAGGAAGTAAAATAGAAGAGTTAGTTATGACAGCAATCACATATAACGTATATAATGAATATAAACCATCCTGAAGAGGTAAGAGATAAAAGGTAAGAGATAAGAGTGAATAGGTTGGAGCAATAGCGACATAAAAATAATAAATTTAAAACATTTGATATAGAGAAAGAACTAGAATGAGGTAAAAAAATTTTGGTGCGTCGACTTGGAGCTTGCCGACGGAGTAAGCAACAAAAGTTTTTTTACCTAGTGATCCCTATATCGAATCATACAGGGGAAACTTTAGGGGGCGTAAGTCCCTTTTTTTGAGGACAAAACTACATGAATATTGTGACTTAGGACTTCTTGAGGGAATGTTTAATAGAGATTATAATTTAATTATAAAATTAAATAAAACTTTTAAATTATCGAGGGGGAAAGAAGATGAAATTTAACAAACTTAAAAAGCTTGTTTCTTTAACTGCTTTAAGCTTGTTTGTTACTTCTCTTGCATCAACTCCAGCATTAGCAATGACTAATAAAATGGTGGAAAATGCAAAATTAGAAGCAAAACAAAAAGAAGACTTAAACAGAAAAATCGTTGGATATTTTCCAGAGTGGGCATACAAGAGTGCTGAACACAATTATTTCAACGTAACAGATCTTCAATGGGATCAATTAACACACATCCAATACTCATTTGGTACTGTTAATGAAAAAACTAACAGATTGGACTTTGGTGATAAGTATGCAGCTATTGAAGAAGAATTTGAAGGCATGGACTTAAGTCATGATGGAAAAGAGGTATCATTAGATCTAACACTTCCATATAAAGGACACTTCAATCTTCTACAAGTAATGAAGAAGGAACATCCAGATGTTAAGCTTTTACTTTCAATAGGAGGATGGGCAGCATCAAGAGGTTTCTACACAATGATGGATACAGATGCAGGAATAGATGCCTTTGTAGATTCATGTGTTGAATTTATTAGAACATATGGCTTTGATGGAGTGGATATTGATTTTGAATTCCCATCATCAACAAGTCAATCAGGAAATCCAGCAGACTTTGATGTATCAGAACCAAGAAGAGATACAATTAATGAAAGATACAATGTAATGATGAAAAAACTTAGAGAAGGAATTGATAAGGCTGGAGAAGAGGATGGAAAAGACTATCTTTTAACAGCAGCAGTATCAGCATCATCATGGGTACTTGGTGGAGTATCATCAAATGAATATGCAAAGCATTTAGACTTCCTAAGTGTAATGTCATATGATTTCCATGGAGGATGGAATGAGTTTGTTGAAAACCAGGCAAACATATATCCAGATCCAGCAGATAGAGAAACAATGAACATGTTAATGCCAGTACTTGGTATGGACTGGGCTTATAAATATTATAGAGGAGTATTACCTCCAGAAAAGATTCTAATGGGAGTTCCATACTACACAAGAGGATGGGAAAATGTTCAAGGTGGAAATGGGACAGGTCTTCATGGATCAAGTAAAACACCAGCTACAGGAAAGTATAACATATGGGCTGACCTTGATGAAAATGGTAATGAAATACCAGCAGGAGCAAATCCACTATGGCATGTATTAAACCTAATGGAACAAGATCCAAATCTAAAAGTTCATTGGGATGATGTTGGTAAGGTTCCATACATTTGGCAAAATGAAGAAAAGGTATTCTTAAGCTTTGAAAATGAAAGATCAATAGATGAAAGATTAAAGTATATTGAAGAAAAGAATTTAGGTGGAGCATTAATATGGGTTATGGATGGAGACTATGGTTTAAATCCAAACTATGTTGAGGGTTCAACTGATATAAATGAAGGAAAGTATACTTATGGGGATACTTTAACAACAAGACTAAGAGATGGGTTAGATAACATGGGACCATCTAAGAAAACAGAAGAGGGAAATGATCACTTAGAAAAAATTGATGTTGATGTTAAATTAACAGGAAATTATGATCACCCAAATTACACATATACTTTTGATGTTAAGAACAACACAACTGAAACAATTCAAGGTGGATGGGAGTTAGCATTTGATTTACCAAAATCTGCTGAATATAAGTCGTCATGGGGTGGACAAGTTACTCAAAAGGATAATGGAGATTTCACAAGAATAACAATTAAATCATCAGGATGGCAAACATTAGAGCCAGGAGCAACTGCAACACTTCAAGGAATGATTGGACTATGCTTCTCAGATGTTAGAAACATCAC
>JBOFQV010000264.1:0-2688 GCA_051650705.1 Clostridium sp. | reverse complement strand
CTAAGCTGTTCTTAAATATGAATGGATATGAAATTTCTAAGGATGCATTAAGTTTAGCTATGAATTTAAATGATTCATTTAGAAGTGTTGCATTAAAGCTTTTAAATGAAGGCGTTAAAGAAAATAATATTAATAATGTTATAGAGTACATAGAGTATTTTTTAGAGGCTAATATTGAGATAGCAGCTAAGACTATTTTAGATGTTCTAGAGGAAAGTAGTCTTCCTTTAAGCTCTAAAGAAATTTTAGAACATGAAAGCTTTAAAGATTTTAATATTAAAATGGAAGCTATTCTTAAGTATTTATATAATAAAGGAATAGTTTTAAAGGAAAGCAGAAGTATTGATGTTTCTGGAATGTTTTTAATTGATGAAAATGTCTATAGCGTTAGATAGAAAAAATTGATTAATGGTGTGGTACATAGTCAGTGATATAAAGGTTTCTAGATGTGAAGAGTTGGTTAGGTAAAAAGGGGGCAAAAGTATGGACAAGTGCTTTTGGATTGAGTTTGACGGGGAAGAGCCTAAGTATATTCAAGTTTATAAGATTATTAGAGCTTTGATAGAAAGTGGAAAAGTTAGTGATGGTGAGCGATTACCAACTATTAGAGAGTATGCAAGCTGGCTTGGGGTTAATAAGATTACGATAATTAATGCATATAAAAAGCTTTGTAGTGATGGATTTGCTTATCAAAAAATGGGAAGTGGAACCTTTGGGAAGAAGAAGGATTTACATTCAAAGTTTATGAGGGAATATACCATTAGATTTAAGAAGCTTGAAGAGAGCAATAAAGAAGGAAATATAATTGATTTTACTGGAGAAACTAGTGAGGATATTAATTTTCCAATTGAGGACTTTAAAGAGATTATTAATGCTGTCCTTGATAGAGATGGAACAAGTGCATTAACATCTAGAAGTGTACTTGGATATGGAGAACTTAGAAGAACAATAAATAAGGTGTTTTGGGACAATACATTACATGAGGACGATATTTTGGTTGTATCTGGTGCTCAACAGGGGATAGATATTGCATCTAAGGCGCTAATTAATATAAATGATAATGTTATAGTAGAAAATCCAACCTATGGAGGAGCGCTTTCTGTTTTTAAGTTTAGAAGAGCAAATGTTTTTCAAGTTTCTTTAGAAGATGATGGAGTTAACTTAGAGGAGTTTGAGAAAATACTTAAGAAAAATAGAATTAGAGCTTTTTATACTATGAGTTATTTTCAAAATCCTACTGGAATTAGCTATTCACTAGAGAAGAAAAAAAGAATATTAGAGCTTTCAAAGAAATATGATTTTTATATAATTGAGGATGATTATTTATCAGAGCTTATATATAATAAGGATTTGGATTATATACCATTTAAGTGGTTAGATAGAGATGATAGAGTAGTATATATAAAAAGTTTCTCCAAAATATTTCTTCCAGGAATAAGAATGGGGTATATGATTGCTCCAAGAGCCTTTAAGGAAGGAGTAAGAAACTCTAAGTTTAATACAGATATTGCAACCTCTAGTTTAATGCAAAGAGCATTAGAAATGTATATAAGAGAAGGGCAATGGAAGGTTAATATAGATAGGTTAAAGATAGAGTATATAGAAAGATATAAGCTAATGGATTATCTTATTAAAAGTGAACTTTCAGAGTTTTCAAACTGTATTACTCCACTTGGAGGGGTGAATTTTTATATCACACTTAAAAATCCTAATATATCATCAAAGGATTTATTTTTAAAATTAAGTAATAAAGGGGTATATATTACTCCAGGAATATTATTTTATAGAAATGAAGAAGATGGGGAGAGTAGTTTTAGAATAGGTTTTTCTCAAACTACTCCTGATAAAATAAAAAAGGGAATTTCTATTATAAGAAAGGAGCTTATGGAATTTGAGTTATACAACAATTAGAAATTATGGAGAAGATAGCTTCATTGAAAAGAAATCTGAATTTATTGGATATGCTAAAAGATGTGAAACAGAAGAAGAGGCAAAAGCCTTTGTTCAGGAGATAAAAAATAAGCACAAACAAGCAACACACAATTGTTGGGCTTATGTTATTGGGAAAAATATGGGGATTCAAAGATATTCAGATGATGGGGAGCCACAGGGAACAGCTGGTATTCCAATTTTAGAAGTAATGAAGAAAAGTAATATTACAGATTGCGCTGTAGTTGTTACTAGATATTTTGGTGGAATAATGCTTGGAGCTGGTGGGCTTACAAGAGCATATACAAAGGGAGCTTCAATTGCAACTAAAGCTTCAGAAGTTGTTGAAAAGGTTGATGGATTAAAGATTTCTCTTCATATGGATTATGATCTTTTAGGTAAGGTTCAATATATTTGTATGCAAAATACTTGGCATATTGAGGACACTGAGTATAGTGATAGAGTTATTGTTCATATTTTGTGCGAAAATGAACTTTCTGATGAAATTGAGAAGGAAATGATTAATTCTTCAAATGGTAAGATTGATGTTAGAAGAAGTGAAGAGGGAATTTATTTTAAGGAAGAAAATAGATTATATAATATTATTGAATAATAAAGGATAGGAACATTGTTCCTATCCTATTTAAATACTGTAAAATTACATTCTTTCAGGTGCTTCCATACCTAATAAATCTAAAGCTGTTTCAAGAACATTAACTGTTAGAGTTAATAGATTTAACCAAGAAACCTTCTTAGCCT
>JBOFQV010000263.1:0-21107 GCA_051650705.1 Clostridium sp. | reverse complement strand
TTAAAATAGTGAAAAACAAAAAAACAAGTAAAAAAAACTATAAATTTTTGAAAATTTAATGTATAATAAAATCAGCATATATATACTTATTTAGGGGGGAACAAAAAATGAGTAATATTTCTAAAGGTTCAGTAATTATTAAGGATGATTTTGAAAACATTTTAATTATTCAAAAAAAATCAAAGAAAAATGAACCCAAATTATGGAGTTTTATTGGTTGTGATATTAAGGAGAAAGCAGTGCCGGAAAATGCTATCTTAAAGGAGATTAACAAACAATTAAAGGTTACAATCTTTGAATTAGATTTAATTAAAGAAGTGGATGTTAATGAGAGTAAGAAGTTTATCTTTAATGGAATAATCAGAGAAAGTATTGTAACTCATAATGATATTGCAAAGGTTCAATGGATTAAAAAAGATAAGGTGAATTTATATGAATTTAGAGAAGAGGATCAAGATATAGTAGAATTATTAACTAAGTAGCAAGGAGAATCATGGTTAAGAGTATTTTAGATAATGTAGTTTTCTTTGATATAGAGACTACAGGTAATGATCCCTACCAAAATGAAATTTATGAAATTTCAGCATTGAAATTTAAAGAAGGAAAGCTTGAAACATATCATGCTTTTATTAGAACACAACAAACAAAATGGTTGAATAATGTAAACAAAGATTTATTAGAACAAATCAAAAATGGAATAGAATTTAAGTACGCAAAGGAAGATTTTCAAAAATTTATTGAGGATCTTCCTCTTATTTCTCATAACCCTTCTTTAAAGCATATTTTTTTACTAAATCATATTAGAACTTTAAGAAATTCAATATTAAATACAATGGAGCTTGCTGCAATATTAGAACCCTTTAGAAGTGACATTTCTCTTTATGGATTAATAAAGGAAATAACGGATTTAAAAGTTGAAGAGAATAATAGAGCATCATTAAACGCATTAAACACAGTGAAATTAACTAATGCTCTTTTACTTAGACATTTTCAAAGAGAGGAAAGTTTAAGAAAAAATACTCTATATGATATTTTAGTTAAATACTATAATTTGAAATATGATTGGGGATTTACAAAATATCTTTTAAAGCCCATATTTTTAAATGGTGAAGATTATCCTTATGTTATTTATGGGGAAAAACCTAGGGAATTACCAAAGCTTTCTCCAATTAAAATAGATTATTCTAAATATGAAGAACTACTAAAAGAGTGTAATATTTGGAATAATGGTGGTGATTTTGGTTATGAATATAGAAGTGACCAAGAAGCTTTTTCAAATAAAATAAGGGAGAACTATGAAAAGGGAGAAAGAATTTTCATAGAGGCACCAACAGGAAGTGGAAAAACCTTTGCCTATGTTTTAGTTGCAGCTATAGGAACTTATATAAGTAAGGAAAATAAAAGGTGGGAGGATGCAAGCTTTGTAATTTCAACAGATACAAAGGAGTTGCAAAACCAGCTTATAGATAGAGATATTCCAAACATTCTTCATAAATTAAAGCTTTTAGATAAGGTTAGTTATGGAGCTATGAAGGGGAAAAACAATTATTTATGTGTGGAAAGATTAAGATCAGCAGATTGCTTTGAAGGCATTGAAGGAAGACTAACAAGAATTTTCCTAGGGAGACTTGGTCAATCAGGAGAATATGGTGAGATTTCTACCATAAACTTTTGGGCATATAAGCATTTTAATATAGAAAATTATTGGAATGAGGTGTGCTGTGATTCTGAAAAGTGTAACTTAGACAGATGTGCAAAGCCATGCTTTTTAAGAAAAAGATATAATGAAATACCAGGAGAAAATATTACAGTAATAAATCATTCATTGTTGGCAAGTTGGCCCTATGGAGAAAAGAAAAAAATAATTCATTTAATTTTAGATGAATCCCATAATTTAATGGAAAAAGCCTATGACTTTTTTACAGAGGAGTTTAATTCAAAGGAATTTATAGAATTAATATCCTCAATTGAAAATGGAAGACCATCAATTTATATGCTTTTAAATAAATTAAATGGGGAGCATGGATATAGAGAACAAATCTCTCTTAGTGCATTAAAACAGCTTGTAGAGGAATTAACTACAAAAATATTTACTCTACTTGGTGGATTTAGAGAGATGGGACTTCAAAATGAAAGTTATAACTTTATTACAGAGCTTTATCTTCCAAGAGAAGAATATAAGGAGTGTGTAAAAAGTATATTTCCTCCTTTAAGTGGATTGAAGGAAAGTATATATAATTTATATAGATTATTAAAGACCTATGTTGAAAATATAATGTTAGATGATGAAACAAATGGTGATAATGATTATAAGAGCATAATGGAGTTTATTCTTAAAATAAAGGAAGGCTTTGATGTAATTGATAAAATTCTCTCACCATCAACCTTTGAGGCGAAAATACTTGAGGTGGATATGGAGTATAGAGAATTTACATTAAGAAATACTCCTTTAAAAGTTGGAGAATTAATAAATGATAACCTGCTTAAGGGAGTAAAAAGCACTACATTTTTATCTGCTACCTTGAGAGTTGATAATTCCTTTAGAATGATAAAAAACCACCTAGGACAAAATACTGCAAAGGAATATAGAGTTCCACAAATATTTGATTTAAAAAGAAGAACTAAAATATTTGGACTAAAAACAGATGAAAAGTATAATTCTAAAAACTATGTGGAATATAACGCTAAGTTTATTTATGAAATAGGAAAAAAGCTTGGAGGGCATATTTTAGTTTTATTTAATAACAATAAAAGAAGAGAAGAGTTTTATGAAAAACTATTGGAATTGGCTAGAGGAAGCAACATAGAAATTCATAGAGATAAGAAAAGTATTAGTCTTTTAAGGGATGAAAATAAAAATGTTATTATTTTAGGGAGTAAGGGATTTTTTGAAGGAATTGATGTGCCAGGTGATGGATTAAGCTGTGTAATTATTGATAAAATCCCAAATAAAACTCCAGAAGACCCAATTTTAAAGGCAATTACTAATTATGAAAATAAAAAATATTATGAGGTAAATTACCCTCAACTTTGTATAAAAATGAAACAAATTTATGGAAGATTAATTAGGAGTAAGCTAGATTATGGTTACTTTATAATTTTAGATCCTGGAGAAAATGATTTTACATTAAATAATATTCAAAGGGATTTAGGTGGACCACCAATAATTAGGGCAAATAGAGATGGTATTTTAAGAATGATTGATGGAGATTTTCAAAGATGGAAAAAATCTAATTTTGATTATGTTTTAAATGAATCAAGAAATACAATGCAGGATTTTAATGAGGTAAATAAAAAATATAAGTTGTTTTGGAAGGCTAATGAAGAGGGTTTTGTTTGGAAAAGAAATAAGAATTAGAAGGTGAGAGGGATGTCCCTCTCATTTCTAATTCTTAATTTAAAAATTATGAATTTTAAGCTACAACACCAGAAATAATTATTCCAATAGCAATCATAAATCCAGCAACAACAATTGCAACAGCAATATTGTTTTCCTTTAATTCTTTGTTAAAGTCAATTGCAGTAAGAACCTTATCAAATAACCAGTAGCCAAATATTAAAAGTATAATTCCAAGGACTCCAAATCCTAAGCTTAATCCCATGTTTAATAATACATCATTCATTTTATTCACCTCCAAAACTTATTTAATAAAGGTTGGTACAAACATTGCATTAAAGTCTGTTACCACATCTCCAATTCGAGTGAAAACACCACATGGAGAGAAATTACTTATATAAATCCCTATAACAGGGAATACATAACGTGATGAATTTCCAAGGGAAGAATAAGTTTTAATTCTATAAGGCTTAATATTAATCCTTTCTTGGAAAATAACATTTTTAAGACCCTTTTCTATTCCCTCATAGCTAAATTTAATACCTTGTCCCTCTCTAGCAAGTATAGGTTTAACTAAGCAATCGTGGCTTAGTTTTTTGTTTGGAGAAAGGGTAGTATAAGGAATATATTTAAGTATAAAATCCTCATCATCTTTATTTAAAACTCCTCTACCTACAAGTTCATGAAGAATGGAAAAGTAGGTTTTAGATTGAATTACTAGTGTATGAGGCATATTTATTAGTTTAGTCTTATTCTTTTTTAATGCGGATAAAATATTCTTCATAGATTCATCCTCACTAAACCAATCAAGTGGATAATGTCTATAAACACAATCTAATGGAGTATTATATAAATAAAGCTTACCATCTTCTTTTACCTTTACATCATATATATTTCCAACTATTATGTTATAATCACCAATTTCACTTAGAATCTCTTTAATTAAAAGACTCGTATAAATATCTTCATGATACCAACAGGTTAGAACCCCTATAGTTTCTATTTTACCATACTCTGAAAAGGAATTAATAATATTTGTGAAATTTTTCTTAACTTCCTCTCTTAGGTTTTCATTACCAGTTTTATAGTTTAGATTTAAAGTGTTTTTTATAATTGGGGTAATTCCAATGGCTTCAACAAGACCAGCTGGAGTCTCGGAATTAAATTCTAATATTTTTATATTGTCATCATTATCTAAAACAAAATCTATTCTTCCAATGGCACAAAGAAAGTCATCCATGTTTTCCTTTATATATGGAATTAAATCCTCTGATATACCAAGATAGGGGGAAAACATTTCAAGATTTTCAATTATAGGACCACGAGTTTCCATTAGAAGCTTAGTAAATTTTATGCTTATTTCATTTAATTCATTATAAAGTTCTTCATTTATTATAAAAGGAGTTAAATTTATATACTCCTCAATATTTGTATGAGTTCCAGAGAAGTTATACAAAAAAGAACTTTCTTCATTAATAAAATCAATTGCTTTTTTTCTTTCATCCTCACTAATTGGAAGAGGAGAGAAGTCTACAATATCTTTCTTTGCTCCAATGGGGCTCATCCATGTTGTATCATCATCTGTTAATAAATCACTGCTCCATCTAACTAGAAGACCAATAGCCTCCTCACCCATTAGATATATTCCAAAATTACCATAGCAAACATTAGGAATATTCATATTGTTTGGAGTTGGACGATAGGAAATCTCTTCACAGGTATTTATTAAATTTTGAATTATATGATGTTTTGGAGAAGTTGAAACCTCAGTAAGCTTCTCTTCCCATTTTTCATTAGAATAAAGCTTCCCAATATAAACCTCTTGAGAGTATCTACCAAGAGATGATTTAACAACCCAGTTATCCTTATTTAATTTCAATTCTTTTATTAATTCTACATTAAAATCCTTTGTGTATGGAAGGCAATTTCTTATAATATCCTTTTCATGTGAAGATAAGAGGGGAGAATTTTCCTCAGTTAACTTCCAAAGATAGGAGAAGAAGCCCTTACATTGAACAGATAAAATTCTTGGATCATTAATTATTGTTACATTTCCTTTCTCAAAGGAATCAAGCACATCATATATATTTGTTATTTCATGAAAAAATTCAGTTGGGAATAATCTAAAAATAATTTGAAGAGGTTCCTTTTTAAAGGCATAAACCTTATCTTCTTTTACTGAAAGATTCTTTGGACCAACTTGAATTATATTTATGTTTGTATCTTTAAATATATCCTTAAAATAGTAGGCGTGATGAAGCTCCTCATAATGACAAGGGTCCATTAATAGCCCAACGTTAATAACTTCCTCAGTTTGCTTGTTTAAGGAGTTACATAGCTTTATAAAACCACTTTTAAATTTAATGAAAAAATCCTTGTTTACATTTCCTTGAAAGGGAAGAGTAGATGCTAAATGCATTTCCTTTTGTCCACATGGTTTATCATAATTAAATTCAGAAAAATATATGGAGTTATCCTCTTCTCTAAAGGTATCAAATCTTGTCCAAAACATTGGGGAAACCTTATTTTTAAGAGAAAAAATTCTTTCTTTTAAAGGAAAGTCATCCATATAATTTAATAAAGCTTTATGTTCTCCATTAATTTCATTTAGAATTCTAATTGAAATTTTATTAATTTCTTGACTATAGTAAATAATATTATCATAGCATTTTTCATTTAAATAAAAGGGGATTTGAGTGTGAACAGAACATTCATCCCTTCCACTTACCATATAATGATTAAATAAAATTTCTTCTGTATAGCTTTTTTGATGTAGCATTTGTGTATTCACTTCCTTGTATTTAGCTTGATGAACTTCCACCAGTTGAGCTTGAATATCCACCACTAGATTTTGAAGAACTACTAGATGAACTCTTTATTGAAGAGTTTGAATTACTTCCAGAAGAACTTTTTATACTTGTCTTTCCACTTGAGTCTGTACTTGAGGAGTACCAAGTTCCCCCTCCACCATAATAATGTCCACCACCACTTGAAGAACCATAATATTCATCATCTTCATCATCATCATTTAGGTCACATCCACCAAGACCAATTGGACCTGCAATAACAAATACAGCTAACACTGCACAAACTAACCCCTTACTTAGCTTATCTTCACTCATTTATTTTCCCACCTTTATAAAATTTACAGGAATTTCTTCCTTTAAGTAGTTTAAGCATTCTTTTAAATCTTCTTTTTCTTTATTTTCAAATATATAAACAATTTCCTCATATCCTAAGCTTTTTAAGCTATTGCCATAGGGAAGGTCATAATCACAAAGCTCATATTGATTATTAAGCCTTTCTTCATGAAGCTTCTCACTATAATCTCCATATCTATTGTAGTCAATCATCATAATATAACCTTTTGGGACTATTTCTAGAAGCTCCTTAGAAGAATATATAAACTGATTAACAAGATTAGGATTTCCAATTAGTCCATAGGGATGAAATAAAAAGTTTAGGTTTAAAATTGGTTTAAATTTATATTTATTATTTAATATAATACTAATGTTTAAAATTTTCTCTAAGGGTAAATCAATTATTAGAAAGGATGTATCTTTTAAGTGAGATAGAATATTATCTTCTATGAATTTCTCAAAGTAATTAAAATCAATTTCTACATCTTCTAATTTTATGTTTGAATAGGTTTGAAGTGAAACAAAGGGTGAGCTTCTTAAAAAGGGTTCAAAATGATTTAAGTTTTTCTTCCATTTTCTATAAAGTTCACGCTTGTCTATTTCTTGTAAGTACATTATTTTTCCTACCTTTCGTATGTTACAGCATATAATCCATTTAGAGAAATATATTCCTTATATCCTTCTTGTGTAATAAATGCAACATGAGTTGAATTTGATTCCTCCTCAATTATTTCTCCTGTAAGAGTTAATTCTGGAGAGGATTTTTCCCATGATTTGTAGCTTTCAAAGAAGTTTATCTCTCTTGGGTAGGATAAAAATCCATAAGGCAATTTATATATAATTGCAAAGTTTTTTTCAAAGGATAAAAATTGTCTATATGTTTTATAGTTTTCTGAAGCATCTATTGCAATTGCACCATTTCCAATAAATTTTACATCACCATCAATAACTGTGGTTGGAGTATCATCTAACCATTCTTTAAAAGTTCTATAAATGTAAATATCCATACAAAAATCCCCCTTAGGTTTAGATAGATAAATTATATCACAATTGCAATATAATGGAAAATAATTAATATTATTTTAATAACTTATGTAATGAGGGGAAGCAGAATAAAATATAAGAAAAATTTTGAAAGAAATAAAATTTTTGAAATGAAATAAAAACCCCCTCTTATCCATTGATTTTAAAGGGATAAGAGGGGGTTGGTTTAACAAAATAGCTGTAACATATGTTACAGCTATTTTGTTATTTAATTTTAAATGAGCTCTTTAAAGGAACAATTCTGTTAAATACTAGCTTATCATTTGAAGTAAGTTTTGTATCAACAACAAAGTAACCATGTCTAAATAGTTGGTACTTATCTCCCTTTTGAGCATTTGAAGCAGAAGCCTCTATGAAACCATTCATAACAGTTAATGAGTTTGGATTGATTTGCTCAAGGAAGTGTTTATCCTTATCCTCTTCATTTTCACTATCTAAAATTAATGGCTCATATAATCTAAATTCAGAAGGAGTTGCAGTCTTTGCATCTACCCAGTGAATAGTTCCCTTAACTTTTCTTCCTGTAAATCCGCTACCACTCTTAGTTTCAACATCATAAGTACAGTGGATTTCAGTAACATTTCCGTTTTCATCCTTTATTACTTCGTTACACTTAACAAAGTATGCTCCCTTAAGTCTTACTTCATTACCAGGGAATAGTCTGAAGTATTTCTTTGGTGGGTTTTCCATGAAGTCTTCTCTTTCAATATAAAGCTCTCTTGAGAAGGTAACTTCTCTGTTTCCTGCTTCTTCATTGTCAGGATTATTTTCTATATATAAAACTTCACTTTCATTTTCAGGATAGTTTGTAATAACAAGCTTTATTGGATCAATAACAGCCATTGCTCTTGGAACCTTTGGATTTAAGTCTTCTCTAATAAAGTAATCAAGCATTTGAGCATCAACTACTGAGTTTCCTTTAGCAACCCCAATTTCTTTACAGAAGTTTCTAATAGCTTCTGGAGTATATCCTCTTCTTCTAAGACCAGCTATTGTTGGCATTCTTGGATCATCCCATCCATCAACAACACCTTCATCAACAAGAAGCTTAAGCTTTCTCTTACTCATAACCGTGTTTGTCATGTTTAATCTTGCAAATTCTATTTGTCTTGGAACTGCATCCATTTCACATTCCTTAACAACCCAGTCATATAATGGTCTGTGGTCTTCGAATTCTAATGTACAAATTGAGTGAGTTATTCCTTCAATTGCATCCTCAATTGGATGAGCAAAATCGTACATTGGATATATGCACCACTTATCTCCTGTATTGTGGTGGTGTGCATGAGATATTCTGTAGATTATAGGATCTCTCATGTTCATATTTGGTGAAGCCATATCTATTTTAGCTCTTAAAACCTTGCTTCCATCTGGGAATTCACCAGTTTTCATTCTTTCAAATAAATCTAGATTTTCTTCTATGCTTCTATTTCTATATGGAGATTCTTTTCCAGCTTCTTTTAATGTTCCTCTGTACTCTCTCATTTCTTCTGGAGTTAAGTCACAAACATAAGCTAACCCTTTTTTGATTAATAGTTGTGCTTTTTCATACATTACATCAAAGTAGTTTGATGCAAAGAAAAGATTATCCCAATCATAGCCAAGCCACTTAACGTCTTCTTTTATTGATTCAACGTATTCTGTATCTTCTTTGCATGGGTTTGTATCATCGAATCTAAGGTTTGTTTTTCCTTTAAATTCATCACCAAGTTCGAAGTTTAGAACTATTGATTTTGCGTGACCTATATGTAAATAACCGTTTGGCTCTGGTGGGAAACGAGTTATTATTTCACTATGTTTTCCTGTTTCTAAGTCTTCAACAATTATATTTCTTATAAAGTTTGATGATGTTGTCATTTCTGCCATATTATCATTCCTTTTTATCAAATTTTTATGAACTTAATATACCATATTTTGAGGGGAAATACAATTGAGAATAGAGAAGATTGATAATTCTGTATACCTTTTAATGAAGGGTAGCTTTAGAGCATATAATTTTGAAGGTTAAAGATAGTAGCCATTACTTTATTATGTATAAATAAAATGTTTTTACAGAAAAAAGAATTATTAAATGTAGATATTACAAAGGTTTTTAAAATTATTTATAAGTTTGGAAATTATAAGAGGAAAATTTAAGTATTGACAAAAATTTTTTTTGGGTGTATATTTTGACTATAATATATTTTGACAATCAAAATGTTTGATAAAATATGTTGGGGTAACAAAGGAGTGTAAACATGGATCAGGGGAAAATAATACTTAACAAACTATTAGTAGATTTATTTAATGACATATTACAAATAGAAGAGCAGTCATTAAAAGATGGAGCACTAAAGGATTTATCAGTAACAGAAATACATACAATTGAGGCTATAGGTATGTACTCAAGCAGAACTATGACTGAAGTAGCTCAAGATTTAAAGATAACAGTAGGAACATTAACAACAGCAATAAACAAACTAATTAAAAAGGGCTATGTTGAAAGAAAAAGAATAGAAGAAGATAGAAGAGTGGTTTTAGTATGCTTAACTAAAAAGGGAAAGCTTGCCTTTAGACTTCATGAAAAATTCCATAAGGATATGATTGAAGCTACAATAGATGGATTAAGTGATGAAGAGGAAAAGATTCTATACACATCTTTAGAGAGACTTAATAAATTCTTTGTTGAAAAATATAACTTAAAAAATTAGTTAGGAGACAATTAAGGTGGGAAATGTAATTAAAGGTGTTGGGGCTTACTTACCAGAACTTAGAGTCACTAATGACATGCTAAGTGAGATTGTAGAAACCAACCATCAATGGATAGTTGAAAGAACTGGAATAGAAGAAAGAAGAATTTCACAAGGAGAAGATACATCAGCTTTAGCATTAAAAGCTTCATTACAAGCTTTAGAAAGAGCAGGAGTTAAGGGCAGCGAAATAGATTTAATTATAGTAGGAACCTTATCTCCAGATATGATAATTCCAACAGTTGCTTGTATGCTACAAAAGGAATTAGGAGCAAAAAATGCAATGGCTTTTGATATAAATGCAGCTTGTTCAGGGTTTGTTTATGCCCTTCAAATAGCTAATGGATTAATGAATACAATGAATTTCAAAAATGCATTAGTAATTGGAGCAGAAACTCTTTCAAAAACAATAGACTGGAGCGATAGAGGCACTTGTATATTGTTTGGAGATGGGGCAGGAGCTGTGGTTTTAGAAAAATCAGAAGAAAAAGGAATAATAAATGGATATTCAAAAGGTCAGGGAGAAAAATGGGAAGCATTAACTCTTGGAGGACTTGATTTAACAAATCCATATATTAATGATGTAAAGACTCACCACAAATTTGTAAAAATGGATGGTGGAGAAGTATTTAAATTTGCTACAAGTGTAATTGTTGAAAGTATAAATAATGTTTTAGAAGGAACTGGGATTTCACTAGATGAAATTGATTATATTGTTCCACATCAAGCAAATGCAAGAATAATAAATTATGCAGCTAAAAAATTAAACGTAGATAAGAGCAAATTTATTATGAATATAGATAAAACAGCAAATACATCAGCAGCATCAGTTCCAATAGCTTTAAATCATATGTATGAGGAAGGGTTATTTAAAAAGGGACAAAAAATAATTCTAGTTGGCTTTGGTGGGGGATTAACCTACGGAGCTTCATTAGTAGAGATATAACTGCTTAAAATTAAGCTTTATATTATAAATGGTATATAAATAAATATAATAAATTTTAATTAATTGGAGGAGAAGAAAATGATATTTGAAGAAATTAGAAGTGTAGTATGTGAACAATTAGGTGTAGAGGAAAGTGAAGTTAAATTAGAAACAACTTTTGAAGAATTAGGAGCTGATTCTTTAGACTTATTCCAAGTTGTAATAGAAATTGAAGAAAAGTATGGAATTCAATTAGAAGAAGCTGAAAGTATTAAATCAGTTCAAGACGCTGTTAACTACGTTCAAACTAAGTTAGGTAAGTAAAACTTAAAAAGGATAAGTCGGGTTTCAAAATATTAGATACCCGATTTATTTATATAAATTGCAATTATAAGATAAAGATAATTAACCAAATATCATGCTAGTATGTATAAGTATATAAACTTTACCTAGCTACTTATATATAGGAGGTTTAAAATGAAAGGCAATAGAATTTGTGAAATTTTAAATATAGAATACCCAATATTACAGGGGGGAATGGCTTGGATTGCTGATAGCTCATTGGCTGCTGCAGTTAGTGAAGCAGGAGGACTTGGAGTAATTACAGGTACTGCTCCAATTGAATGGATAAGAGATGAAATAAGAAAAACTAAGAAGTTAACTAATAAACCTTTTGCAGTAAATGTAATGTTAATGATGCCACATGCAGATGAGGTAGCAAAGCTTATTTGTGAAGAGGGAGTTCCAATTGTTACAACAGGAGCAGGAAGTCCAGGTAAGTACATGGAAATGTGGAAGGAAAATGGAGTTAAGGTTATTCCAGTTGTTGCTTCAACTGCCCTTGCTAAAAGAATGGAAAAGGCAGGAGCGGACATTATTATTGCAGAGGGAACTGAATCAGGTGGTCATGTTGGTCAATTAACAACAATGGCATTAATTCCTCAAGTGGTTGATAGTGTTGAGATTCCTGTAATAGCAGCAGGAGGAATTGGAGATGGAAGAGGAGTTGCAGCTTCATTTATGCTTGGAGCAGAGGGGGTTCAGCTTGGAACTAGATTCTTAGTTGCAAAGGAATGTACAGTACACCAAAACTATAAAAATAAGGTTTTAGGTGCTAAGGATATTGATACAGAGGTTACAGGAAGAAGCACAGGACATCCTGTAAGAGTACTTAAAAATAAATTAGCAAGAACGTTCTTAAAGCTTGAAAAAGAGGGAGTAGATCCACAAGAATTAGAAAAGCTTGGTACAGGCGGTTTAGCAAGAGCAGCAAGAGATGGAGATATGGATAATAGCTCCATAATGGCAGGGCAAATATCAGGGCTTATTAATAAAGAACAAACTTGTATGGAAATGATTAATGAATTATTTGATGAAGCAAGAGAAGTTATAAAAGGGGTTGGAGGAAAGTATGAGTGGTAAAATAGCATTTCTTTTTTCAGGCCAAGGGGCACAATATGTTGGTATGGGGAAAGACTTATATGAGAATATTGAAGCTTGTAGAGAGGTTTTTGATAGGGGAGAAGAGGTATTAAATATGGGAATTAAGGATATAATCTTTAATGGCCAAAGTGAAACTCTTATGGAAACTGAAAATGCTCAGCCAGCAATTCTTTTAACAAGTCTTGCAGCACTAAAGGCATTGGAAAAAGAAGGGATTACAGCAGATTATGCAACAGGATTAAGTCTAGGTGAATATGCTGCTTTAATATACGGGGGAGCTCTTTCCTTTGAGGATGGAGTAGCTCTTATAAAAGAAAGAGGAAGAATAATGGGATCTGCACTTCCAAAAGGACTTGGGAAAATGGCAGCCATTTTAAAATTGAATGAAGAAAAATTTGAGGAGCTTTTAAAAAGAGGAAGAGAGTTTGGAATAGTTGAAGGAGCAAATTACAATTGCCCAGGGCAGGTTGTTATTGCAGGGGAAAATGAAGCAGTTGAAGAATGTGTGAAAATTGCAAAGGAACTTGGTGGTATGGGAGTTTTATTAAATGTAAGTGGTCCATTCCATTCATCACTACTTAAGGAAGCTGGGGATGAATTTTATAAAACATTATTAACTGCAAAAATAAATCCTTTTACTAAGAATATATATTCAAATTTAAAAGGGTCCTTATATGAAAATGAAGATAATATATTAGAAATTTTAAGAGATCATATTTCAAATTCAGTTTATTTTGAAAAAATAGTTAGAGATATGATAGGAAATGGAGTAGATACCTTCATTGAAATAGGACCAGGTAAGGCTTTAAGTGGATTTGTTAAGAAAATAGATAGAAAAGCAAAGGTTTTTAATGTTGAAAGCTTAGAAACATTAAATAAAGCTATAGAGGGACTAAAACAATAAGGTGTGAAGGAGAGAGTTTTTATGTTAAAGGGCAAAAATGCTATAGTAACAGGAGCATCAAGAGGAATTGGAAAGGCAATTGCATTAAAGCTTGCATCTCTTGGAGCAAATGTAGTAATTAATTATAGAAGTAGCGAAGAAGAGGCAAGAGAAGTAGAAAAAGAGATTAGAGCTTTTGGAGTAGATACTTTGATAATCAAAGCAGATATATCAAATTCTGAAGAAGTTTCAACTTTAGTAATGCAAAGCAAGGAAAAATTTGGTAGTATAGATATAATGGTAAACAATGCTGGAGTTACTAAAGATACATTAATTTTAAGAATGAAGGATGAAGACTTTAACAAGGTAGTTGATACAAACTTAAAGGGTGTTTTCAATTGCTTAAAGGCTATTTCACCAATAATGATAAAGTAAAAGTCAGGAAGAATAATTAATATGTCTTCAGTTGTTGGATTAGTTGGAAATGCAGGGCAAGTTAATTATGCAGCTTCAAAGGCAGGAGTTCTTGGAATGACAAAATCACTTGCAAAGGAGCTTGGGGCAAGAGGAATTACAGTTAATGCTGTTGCACCAGGTTTTATTGAAACTGATATGACTGAGGTTCTTGGAGAAAAGTTTAAAGAAGAAGCTAAAAAGGGAATACCACTAAAAAGACTTGGAAAACCAGAGGATGTTGCAGCAGTTGTAGCATTTTTAGCTAGCGAAGAGGCTGCATATGTTACAGGTCAGGTTATTAATGTTGATGGTGGAATGGTAATGTAACGGAGGAGTTTTTATGGAAAGAAGAGTTGTAATAACAGGAGCTGGAGCAGTTACTCCAGTTGGAAATAATGTAGAAGAGTTTTGGAATAACATAAAAGAAGGTAAACTTGGGATTGATTTTATTCAAGGAATAGATACAGAAAATCTTCAAGTTAAGATAGCAGGAGAGGTTAAAAACTTTAATGCAGAAGATTTTGTAGGGAAAAAGGAAGTTAAAAGATTAGATAGATTCACTCACTTTGCAGTAGCTGCAACTGATGAGGCATTAAAAAAATCAGGTCTTGATTTAGAAAAAGAGGATTTAAAAAGAATTGGTGTTATGATTGGTTCAGGTATTGGTGGATTTAACACTATTGAAAATGAATCAAGAAAATTCTTTGCAAATGGAGGAAAGAGAATATCTCCTTTCTTTATTACAATGGCAATTATAAACCTAGGTGCAGGAAATGTTTCTATTAAATATGGATTTAAAGGAACTTGTACTTCAGCAGTAACAGCTTGTGCAACAGGAACTAATAACATTGGAGATGCTTTTAGACATATTAAACATGGATATGCAGATGTTATGTTTGCAGGAGGTTCAGAAGCACCAATTACTCAATTAGGATTAGCAGGTTTTGCCTCATTAAGGGCTTTAAATACTTCAAACAATCCAGAAAGAGCTTCAATTCCATTTGACAAAGAAAGAAGTGGATTTGTTATGGGAGAGGGTGCTGGAGTTTTAGTTCTTGAAGAATTAGAGCACGCTTTAAATAGAGGAGCTAATATTTTAGCTGAAATAGTGGGGTATGGAAGTACTTGTGATGCATATCACATTACATCACCACATCCAGAGGGAGATGGAGCTTGCGATGCAATGCTTGATGCTTTAAATGAAGGAAATGTTAAACCAGGAGAAGTTGATTACATTAATGCACATGGTACATCAACTCCATATAATGATAAATTTGAAACTATAGCAATTAAAAAGGCATTTGGGGATGATGCATATAAATTAGCTGTTTCTTCAACAAAGTCAATGATTGGTCACCTTTTAGGAGCTGCTGGAGCTGTTGAAGCAATAGTTTGTATTAAGG
This sequence comes from Clostridium sp., assembly GCA_051650705.1. GTDB lineage: Bacteria > Bacillota > Clostridia > Clostridiales > Clostridiaceae > Clostridium. Next base: position 5,747 of record JBOFQV010000263.1, on the reverse strand, counting down.
CAATTCAAGAGGGATTTGTACCACCAACTATTGGGTTAAAGGAAAAGGATGAAGAATTAGATTTAGATTATGTACCAAATGAAGGTAAGAATAGAAAAGTGGATTATGCAATGACAAATTCACTAGGATTTGGGGGACACAATGCTACATTACTTTTCAAAAAGTATAGCTAGGGGCTAGGAGGAAATAATATGGATTTTAAAGAGGTAAAAGAATTAATTAATTTAGTAAATAATTCTGATTTAGCATATTTTGAATACACAATTGATGGAGCTCATTTAAAAATGGATAAATCAATGAGCAGAGGAAATTCTGAGAGTAGTAAAGCTACTCAAGGTATAAAAACAGAAGAACATATTCAAATGGTAGAAAAAGTAGATAAGGTAGTTAATTTAGATAGAGTTGTTGAAGAAACAAAAATTGATGATGTAACTGGAACAGAAGTAAAATCACCAATGGTTGGAACATTCTATAATTCTCCTTCACCAGAAAAATCAGCATTTGTTGAGGTTGGTTCAAAGGTTAAAAAGGGAGATACTTTATGTATTGTTGAAGCAATGAAGCTTATGAATGAAATTGAAAGTGAAGTTGATGGAGAAGTTATTAAGGTATTAGCTAAAAATGGGGATATGGTTGAGTATGGTCAGCCAATCTTTGTTATAAAGGAGGTATAGGGAATGTTAGGAGTTAAGGAAATTAAAGAAATTTTACCACATAGATATCCATTTTTATTAGTTGATAGAATTACAGAAATGGAAGAGGGAAAAAGCGTAAAAGGGTATAAAAATGTTACAGTTAATGAACAGTTCTTTCAAGGACATTTCCCTGTAGAACCAGTAATGCCTGGTGTTTTAATACTTGAAGCGCTTGCTCAAGTGGGAGCAGTTGCTATTTTATCAATGGAGCAATTTAAAGGAAAGATTCCTTTATTTGCAGGTGCAGATAAGGTTAGATTTAGACAAAAGGTTGTTCCAGGAGATAAGCTAGAGCTTTCTTGTGAAATTGTAAAGCTAAGAGGACCAGTTGGAGTTGGAAAGGCTATTGCAACAGTTGATGGGAAAAAGGTTTGTGAAGCAGAAATAATGTTTGCAATAGGGTAGGTGACTAATATGTTTAAAAAAATTCTAATTGCAAATAGAGGAGAAATAGCTGTAAGAATTATAAGAGCAGCTAGAGAAATGGGAATAAGCACTGTAGCTGTATATTCAGAAATAGATAAGGATGCCCTTCATACAATATTAGCTGATGAGGCTGTTTGTATTGGGCCAGCACAGGCAAGAGATAGTTATTTAAATATACAAAATATTTTAAGTGCATGTGTTTTAACAGGCGCAGATGCAATACACCCAGGCTTTGGCTTCTTATCTGAAAACAGCAAGTTTGCAAAAATGTGTAGCGAGTGCAATATTAAATTTATTGGACCTGATTATGAGTCTATTGATTTAATGGGAAATAAGGCTCGTGCAAGAGAGATAATGAAAAAAGCTGAGGTTCCAGTTGTACCAGGTTTTGAAGGAGTAATTGAAAGTGAAGAACATGCACTTGAAATTGCTAAGGAAATTGGATACCCAGTAATGATAAAGGCCTCTGCTGGTGGTGGAGGTAAGGGAATTAGAGTTGCAAGAAATGATGATGAATTTAAAGTAGGGTTTAACACTGCAAAGGCAGAGGCTAAGGCTTGCTTTGGAGACGATACTCTTTATATAGAAAAATTTGTTGAGAATCCGAGACATATAGAGTTTCAAATTTTAGCAGATGAACATGGAAATGTTATTCATCTAGGAGAAAGAGAATGTTCTCTTCAAAGAAAAAATCAAAAGGTATTAGAAGAGGCACCTTCAACTTTCCTAACAGAAGAAGTTAGAAATCAAATGGGAGAGGTTGCAAAAAGAGCAGCTTCAGCTGTAAATTATAAAAATGCAGGAACTATTGAGTTTTTAGTGGATAATAAAAATAACTTCTACTTCATGGAGATGAACACTAGAATACAGGTTGAACATCCAATTACTGAAATGATTACAGGAATAGATATTGTGAAGGAACAGCTTAAAATTGCTTCTGGAGAACAACTTAAAATTTCTCAAGATGATATAGTTTTAAAGGGACATGCAATTGAATGTAGAATAAATGCAGAAGATCCTGAGAGAGACTTTATGCCATGTCCTGGTGTGATTGAAGAACTTTGTGTTCCAGGAGGACTTGGAATAAGACTTGACTCTGCAATTTATTGTGGGTATAAAATTCCACATTGCTATGATTCTATGATTGGTAAGTTAATTTCATATGGAAAGAATAGAGATGAAGCTATTGTTAAAATGAAGAGAGCTTTAGGAGAATTTGGAGTAGGTGGAGTTAAAACAAATATAGACTTTCAATATTCCCTGCTTGAAACGGAAGAGTTTTTAAAAGGGGAATATGATACAGGCTTTTTATCAAAGAAGATGGTGAAGAAGAATGCTTAAGGATTTATTTAAGAAAAATACTAATTATGGAACAATTAAAAATTTCGAAGTAGAAGAAGATGTAAAACCAAATATTCCATCAGGCATGTGGAGAAAATGTGATAAGTGTCACAACATAATTTATCATGATGATTTAATTCAAAATCATCATGTATGTTCTAGTTGTAATCATCATTTTAGATTAACAGCTAAGGATAGAATAGAAATGCTTTTTGATAAAAATACATTTAGAGAACTTTTTAGAGGAATGAAAACAATAAATCCTTTAAATTTTGAAGGGTATGAAGAAAAGTTAGAAAAGTGTAAGGAAACAACAGAGAGTTCAGAAGGTGTTGTAACTGGAGTAGGGCTAATTAATGGACTTAGAGTAGCGGTAGGAGTAATGGATAGTAATTTTATGATGGGAAGTATGGGGACGGTTGTTGGTGAAAAATTAACTAGAACCATAGAATATGCCACAAGAAATGAACTGCCAATAATTATTTTTACAACCTCAGGAGGTGCTAGAATGCAAGAGGGGATATTTTCCCTAATGCAAATGGCTAAAATTAGTGCTGCTATTGGTAAACATGATGAAGCAGGACTTTTATATATTACAGTTTTAACAGATCCAACTACAGGGGGAGTTACTGCTTCCTTTGCTATGGAAGGAGATGTTATTTTAGCAGAGCCTAAAGCTTTAATTGGGTTTGCAGGAAGAAGAGTTATTGAAACTACTATAAAAGAAAAGCTTCCTGATGATTTTCAAACAGCTGAATTTTTATTAGAAAAAGGTTTTATTGATAGTATTGTTAATAGAAAGGACTTAAGGAAGGTTTTGTACAAAATTCTTTCTTTACATGGGGTGAAGGCTTATGAGTATGGGAATGATTAAAACCATGACACCATGGGAAAAAGTAAATACCGCAAGACATAAGGATAGACCAAATGGTAAGTTCTATATTGAAACTATTTTTGATGATTTTATTGAACTTCATGGAGATAGAAATTTTGGTGATGATAAGGCTATAATTGGAGGAATTGCTTCTTTAAATGGAGTTCCTGTTACAATAATAGCAATTACTAAAGGGGAAAATACAAAAGAGAATATTGAAAGAAATTTTGGAATGCCAAAGCCGGAAGGATATAGAAAAGCCTTAAGACTTATGAAAAATGCAGAGAAATTTAATAGACCTGTAATCTGTATAGTTGATACTCCAGGAGCTTTCTGTGGAGTAGATGCAGAGGAAAGAGGACAGGGAGAAGCAATTGCTATTAATCTTTTAGAAATGAGTAGATTAAAAACACCACTAATTTCAGTTGTAATTGGAGAAGGAGGAAGTGGAGGGGCTTTAGCTCTTGCAGTTGCAGATAAGGTTTTAATGCTTGAGCATTCAATATATTCAGTATTATCTCCAGAAGGATTTGCATCCATTCTTTGGAAGGATGGAAGTCGTGCAAAGGAAGCATCAGAAGTGATGAAGATAACAGCACAGGATTTAAAAGAGTTTAAAATTATTGATAGAATAATAAAGGAACCATATGGGGGAGCTCATAGAAATCCTCTTAGAATGGCGTTAATGATGAAAAAGGTATTAATAGAAGAAGTTAAGGAATTACTTCCTATAAGTAGAGAAGAACTTGTGAATACAAGGTATAAGAAGTTCAGAGAAATGGGCAACTTTTATTAATAGGAGTAAATACAAGCTATGTAGCAAAAGAAAAAGGCTACATAGCTTATTTATTTACAAAAGGTTAATTAGAGGGAAATATTAAATTATTAGAAAATTGACAATAAGAGTGAGTTAAAATAATATAATAGTAATGTTAAATTAAAATTATTAAAAAGGATGGTCATATGGACGTTGAGCTGAGGAATAAGGTGAGCTTACTTACAGATCGCTTTAAGGATTTTAGAAGGAACTTAAGATGGGATGGAGAATTATTAAATCATTTTGAAGCCCTTCTTTATGGAACAAAGGAAAAAGAATTAGATAAGGATAAAATAAAGGAAATTAGAAAGTTTATAAAGAAACAAAGTAAATTTAATTCAATTTTTAGAGGAGAATTTCTTAAAATAAGTTCTATTTTATTAGAAGATAGAGAGGATTATAAAGAAGTTTTTTTATCAACAGTTAGTGTATATAACTATTTAGTTAAAAAGGATTTTGATAAAACCTTAAAAACTTCCTTTGCAGCACTAATGCTTGGAATGAGATACAAGGGAGAAAAACTTGATTCAAAAGCAGAAAAACTTGTAAACATAAAAAGATGTTTAGAAAGAGAGGGCTTTAACGAAGCTCATGATTATTTAAGCTATGTTAATCTATCAATATTAAATAAAAGTGTTAGTGAAATAGTAAATGAAATGAAGGAAGTAAATAATATTCTAAAGGAAGCATCCATAGATTGTGGAAACTATTTAGAGGGATTTATGGCATCGTTAATTATTGGAGAGGGTGAAGTGGAAGAGAGAATAGAAAAAGCTCTTCAAATAAGATGCAATTTAAATTCCTACATTTTTAAAATTCCATATAAGTCTTATCCACTTATAGGACTTGCTTCTTTAATAGTTAAGAATGAAGAAGAATTTGCTAAAGAGGTTAGACAGGTATATAATGAACTTATGGGGCAAAAGGAATATAAAAATTCTATAGACAATAATGTAATATTAATGCTTTCTATGGGAGTTGTTTTAAATAAGTATTTTGAGGAAATTAGAGCAGATCTTATAGATATAAATATTAGTGAAGAGATAAATATGCTATTAGCAGTTGAGGATTATGCTGTTTTATCAATAGCATCATTATAGAAATTTAGGGGTGCTATTTTAGCACCCTTTTTATATGTAGTACAGGAGGAAGAGAATGATAGGAAGTATGGAGGTTGCAAAGTTTGCAACAAGAATGGCTATTTCAGAAAGAGAAGAGGAAGAAAAGTTAAAAAGAGAGTTTGGAGAACTTGGAGTAAAGGTTACAGCAGTAAATATTGGGGGAAACATAACTCAAACTGTTCCTAAAATTTTAGAGAGAGCATTAGTTGCATCTAAAAGAAACAATCTAATTAGAGATGAACATCTTCATGAGGGTGCTGTTATTGGAGCAACTAGAGATGCAATTATGCAGGTTGAGGGAAGAGCAAATGGTCAAAATGTTGGTGGAAAAATAGGAATAGCAAAAAAAGGTGAACATTTATCCGTTTGTATTTTCCTAAGTATAGGATTATTGCATTTAGATGAAGTAGTAATTGGAATTGGACATAGAGTTACAACAGAATAAATTAAATTTTGAGGTGTTTTATACACCT
>JBOFQV010000262.1:0-4121 GCA_051650705.1 Clostridium sp. | reverse complement strand
AAACTCTAAAGGAAGAGGTTGAAAAGGAACTTAGCTATAGAGACAATGAAAAAATGCTTCTTCTTAAAAAGGTTGAGGGGCTTGAAAAGGAAAAGAGCAACTTCCAAAGTGGATTTGATAAAGTAAGAGAGGAAAAAGTATCCATATCACGTGCCTTTGATGGAGTGCGTGGAGAACTTGAGGAGCTTCACCAAAAATATCACACTCTTCAAGGAAAGAGCAACCACCAATCATCCCAAATAGAAGAATTAAGTAAATCAAAGGAAGAACTATCAAAGGAAATTTTAGATACTCTTTCAAAGCTAGAGTTAATTAATAAAGAATATGAAGAAGAAAAATCAAAAAGCTTAAGCTTAAGTGAGGAATTAGAGAAGCTTACTTTTGATGGAAGCATAAAGATTAAGGAAATTGAAACTCTAAAAACAAACAATGATGAGCTTTTAAAGAAGTCAAATCTATATAAGGAAGCTAAAGAGTTATCTGAAACTCAAATGGAATTAATAGCTTCAGAAAAGCAGGACTTAGAAATAAAGCTTGAAAGATTATTAGGGGAATTAGAAAGATTAAAAAATAATAATGTTGATTTAACAAATACCCTAAAGGGATATGAAGAAGCTCAAAAAAGCCAAGCAGCTCAAATTGGTGCTTTAACAATAGAAAAGGAAGAGCTTGAAATAAAGATAGAGCTTATAGAGGAAGAGTTTAGCGAATTAAAATCAAATAATGAAGCTCTTCAAGTGGAAAAGGCTAAGTTTGAAGAAATGCAAAACTCTCTACAAGTTCAGCTTGATGAAATTAAACTAGAAAGAGAAGAACTTCAAGGGAATTTAGAACTCTCAAAGAATGAAGTGGAAGAGTTAAAGAGTAGTAATTTCTCTTTAAGTAAGGCTTTAGCTGAGTATGAAGAAGAGAAGAAAGAGTTAATAAATAAGGTTCAGGCAATGGATTCTGAAAAGGAAGCGTTAGAGTTTAACATTGAGGTGTTAACAGAAGAAATAAATGAAGAAAAGGCTAAGAGTGAAGAGTTAGCATTAAAGGTTAGAGCATTTGAGGAAGAAAAGGCTTCTCTTGTAGAAGAATTAAATATGAATACTTCAAAGAAGTTAGAGCTTGAGGGAGCTGTTCAAGTGCTTTCAAATGAAATTGAGGAGCTTAAAAAGAATAATACTGAATTAAAGACGGAAGCTCAAAGAATTGAAAATTCAAAAGCATCACTTGTAATGGAAATAGATATGATTAAGGAAAAGAAGGATGACCTTCAAGAGGAAATGGAAGCATTAAATTACAATTATAGTGAAATGGAAAATAAGGCAGAGGAAGCCTTAAAGGAATTAGCTATAACTAAGGATGCTTTAGAAACTCTTCAAGGAGAAAATGAAGAGTATGAAGAGAGAGTGAATGCTTTAGCTAATGAAGGGGAAGAATACAGAAAAGAAATTGAGGAGCTAAATCTTGAAATAAAGAGAATTCAAGATGAAAGACTTGATGAAAAATTCAAGCTTGAAGATGCTTTAAAAGAAAAAACAGATATGATTATTTCCTTAGAAGAGGGAATTGATAGAGCAAAGTATGATAAGAGTAGAATATTTGAGGCTTCAAAGGAAAACAATAAGAAATATCAACAATATAAGTTTAAGGTGTTGGATTTAGAAAAGAGATTATTAGATCTTCAAATTGAACTTGCAAAGTATAAGAAAGAAGAAAACTCAAATAACTTATTACTTAGGAGAAAATAGAGGTATAAGTAAGAAGTAAGAGTTAAAGATTTGGAATTTTAAATTTAAGTTGGGGCTGTTTTGCAACAGCCCCTTGTAACATAGGAGAGAAAATAATGAACAGAATAGAAGTTTTAGCCCCTGCAGGAAGTAGAGAAAGTCTATATGCAGCAATTAATAAAGGAGCAGATGCAGTATATTTAGGAGGGAATAAGTTTTCAGCTAGAGCATATGCATCAAACTTTGATAATGATGAAATGATAAAGGCAGTGGATTATGCCCATTATTATGGAGTAAAGGTATTTGTAACAATAAATACTCTTTTAAAAGAAGATGAGCTTAAGGAAGCCTTAAAATATGCAGGCTTTTTATATGAAATTGGGGTAGATGCCTTAATTATTCAAGATCTTGGTCTTTTCAATTTAATAAAGAGCAAATTTCCAAGCTTTGAGCTTCATGCCTCAACTCAAATGACAATCCACAATGGAGAGGGAGCACTTTATTATAAGGACAAAGGCTTCCATAGACTTGTATTATCAAGAGAATTAAGTTTTGATGAAATTAGATACATCTCAAAGGAGCTTGGAATTGAAACAGAAATATTTGTTCATGGAGCACTTTGTATTTGTTATTCAGGGCAATGTTTAATGAGTTCCATGATTGGTGGAAGAAGTGGAAATAGAGGAAGATGTGCGCAGCCATGTAGACTTCCATACACTCTTAAGGGAGAAGTGTCAGGGGAGAAAAAGGGATATCTTTTAAGTCCTAAGGATACTTGTACCATTGAAGAGGTAGATGAAATAATAAAATCAGGAACCTACTCTCTAAAAATTGAAGGAAGAATGAAAAAGCCTGAGTATGTTGCAGGTGTAGTGGATAACTATAGAAAAGCAGTTGATGATATTTTAAATAAACAATTTAAATATGATAAGGAAAAGGGAAAAAAGGAGCTTTTAAAGCTATTTAACAGAGAGGGCTTCTCAAAGGCATACTTCAAAAAGAATGTTGGAGCTGATATGATGAGCTACAACTTCCCTAAAAATACTGGAATACTTCTAGGTAAGGTTCTGCCAAGTGGAGAAGTTCTATTAAAGGAAGAAATTGCTCTTGGTGATGGAGTGAGACAGGAAAGTGAAAAAGGCTTTACTGTAAGTAAAATAACTAAAAATGGACAGGAAGTTAAGAAGGCATATATAGGGGAAAAGGTTAAATTATTCCCAATCACTTATAAAAAGGGGCAAGTTTTATATAGAACATCTGATAAGGAGTTCTTATCAACACTTGAGGATGCTATAAAGCCATTTTCTAAAAAGTTACCTCTAGATGTATCCTTAAAGTTTAAGGTAGGAGAAGAGGTTTCACTAGCTTGTACTTACAATGGAGAAGAGTATAAGGTTCTTGGGGATGTAGTTGAAGAGGCTGCTAAAAAGCCTTTAGAAAAATCAAGAATAGAGGAAAGCTTAAAGAAAACTGGAGAGGTTCCATTTAAGATTTCAAACATAGACTTTGAAGAGTTTGAGGATGGATTCATAAGAATAGCTTCATTAAACAACTTAAGAAGAGAACTTATTGAAGAAGTTATGAAGGGAATTAGAAAAGCTACTAGAAGAGCTAGAAATGAGGAGTATAATAGTATTATAGAAGCTCCAAAGAAGCCTTTAGGGGAATATATTTTTAGTTGTATTTTAAGGGAACAGGTTGATGGTCTTATGACTATTGAAGGAGAAAAGCACATTGCTTTTGATATATTCTCAAGAGAAAAGGGTGCATTAAATCTAGAAGATATAAAGAAATATAGTGAAATCGAAGGGGTAAATGTATATTTAAAAACTCCAAACATTATTAAAAGTGAGTTCCCTAAGGTTAAAAATATAGTGGATAAGGCTCTTCCATATATTAAGGGGATTTTAACTTCAAACCTTGGAATAGTACATGAATATAAAAACAAAACTTCACTAATTGGTGATTATAAGCTAAATATAATAAACTCAAAATCACTTGCCTTCTATAGTGAGGATTTTGATATGCCAACCTTAAGTCTTGAGCTTAACAAAAATGAAATTAAAAGTATTTTAAAGGAATCAAAGGTTAATGCTTCAAATATGATTTATGGTAAAACAGAACTAATGATTTCTGAATATTGTCCAATTGGAAGTACCTTTGGAGGAAAATGCTCATCTAAGGATTGTAATTTAGCATGTACAAGAGATAAATTTACATTAATAGATAGATTTAATGAAGGCTTTAGAGTAATGACAGATATTTTCTGTAGAAGTTATATTCTAAATGGAAAGGCACTAAACCTAATTGATGAAAGAGAAGAACTTAGAGAACTTGGGGTAAAAAGCTTTAGATTAGAATTTAGAGATGAAAGCTTTGAGGAAGTTTTAGAAGTAGTAAATAAAT
>JBOFQV010000261.1:0-3079 GCA_051650705.1 Clostridium sp. | reverse complement strand
TATTATCTCCTAATATCATTGCTACATTGTCATTACCTATAAACTCTTCTCCTATAATGAAAGCTTCTGCAAGTCCATTTGGTTGCTCTTGAATTGCATATTGAATATCTAATCCTAAATCACTTCCATTACCAAATAGTTCCTTAAAGTTTACTATATCTCTTGGTGTTGAAATAATTAATATTTCTCTTATCCCAGCTAACATTAATACTGACATAGGATAGTATATCATTGGTTTATCATATATCGGTACCATTTGCTTTGACATTGCCTTTGTTACTGGATATAATCTTGTTCCTGATCCTCCAGCTAAAATAATTCCCTTCAATAAACTCACCTCTTTTTATAATTTAACATATTGTAATTGTTTAACATTCTAATTTTCATTTTATTATATCATACATATCAAAATTAGGAAATCATGTAGAAAGCCCTAATTTTGTATATTATTTTGCCAATAAAATTTATTGGAAGAACACTTAAGAATTCTATCTGTAGACAGCTTTTCATATCTATGTCCAACCTTATTAGCTATAAATCTTACCCCAAAATTAGGTATCATATTTAAAATAACTTTAATATTTTTATCCTTAATTGCATTTTTCAAAACAAATATTGCCAAATATAACGCACTACTACCAGCACCTGACTTTTCAATATATTCATGCTGCTTTAAAAATACACCTTGATCAAAATATCTTTTAAACAAATAACTAAAAGTGTATTCATGGGAATGTATCACCTCTGCATCCCCACAATACTTTATCCTATATCCTGAATTTATTAGTTTATAAGCAATATACATATCTTCATTAGTTAATAAGTTTTTTTGATCATATCCATTTAACTTAACAAATATATCTCTTCTTATTGCAGAAGCAGCATCTGAATAAAAATACGTCATTATTCCAAGTCTCTCAATATCATTTTTGCTAACTATTCTACTTTCAGAAGGATAATTATTCATTCTAGTATATTTCTCTATAGAATTATTATCACAAATCTGTCTTGCAAAACTCGCTTCACAATTTCCATTAAATATATCTGATGTAAGTTTATATAACCACTTAGTATCTTTTATAATTATATCCTGTGTTATAAATACTATTACTTCTCCTTTAGCCTTATAAACTTCATTTTCCCTTGTTAGACTATGTGAAAATTCACTTGGCTTAATTTTAATAAACTTAGCACCTATTCTTTTCAAGATATCCTCACTATTATCTTTTGATTCAGTAAGTATATATCTTATTTCAAATTCTTCGATATCTTCTTGCATTAATAAACTATTATGCAAACTTTCAATATAACCATCTGCATTATATAGAGGACATATTATAGAAATCTTCATATTGCCTCCTAAAACTTATTTTAATGAAAAATCTTCTCTTTCTAAAGTTAAGTTTTCATTATAATATGGATCTCTTATCCAAAGACCCCATTTTTCTTCAAATCTTGCTATTTCTCCATTAAATCTCTTAATCTTCTCTGGAGTATCTTCACTACCTCTTGATTTAGACTCATAATGATACATCTCTGCATATGGAGTAAATATTACATTGTAATTTCTTGTTCTTACTTTCATACAGAAATCAACATCATTAAATGCTACTTTAAATTCTTCATCTAACCCTTCTACTTCGTCATAAACATCTCTTCTAACCATTAGACACGCAGCTGTAACAGCACTTAAATTTTGAATAACCTTAAGTCTTCCAACATGACCATCTTCCGCTCTATGGAAGTATTTATGAGAATGTCCGGCAACTCCACCAATTCCAAGTATAACTCCAGCATGTTGAATAGTATCATCTTCATAATAAAGCTTTGCTCCAACAATACCAACATCTTTTCTCTGTGCATGCATTAACATTTCTTCTATCCATTTATTTGATATTATCTCTATATCATTATTTAAAAGAATAATATACTCACCAGATGATTGTTTAACTGCAAAATTATTTATTGCAGAATAGTTAAATCCACTATCCCAAACAACAACTTTAATATTATTTTTACTTTCAAGTTCTTTATAATATTTAAAAGTTTTTTCCTCTTCACTATTATTTTCTGCAATTATTATCTCATAGTTTTTATAAGTACTTCTTTTTAATATTGAGTTTATACACTTCTTTAACGTATCAACTTGATCCTTATTTGGAATAACAATAGATACTTTCGGATTTCCTATTATAGAATATTCTGTTTTATATGAACCAGCAAATAATCCATCTTTAATTTTGCCTTCATATCCCATTCTATTAAGGTGATTTTTTAATGCCTTTTTAGCTGCATCAATTGCATATTTCTTTTGTCCAATTCCTCCTGCTGTTGAGTTTTTATGTACTCTCCAGTGATATAATATTTTAGGAATGTGAACAATGTTATTAGCTTTTTCTGTTAATCTCAAGAACATATCATAATCTTGACTTCCATCAAACTCACTATTAAAGTTTCCACACTCATTTAATAATTTTTTTGCAAATACAGTAAAGTGAGTAATATAATTATAACTTGTCAATGTATCAGGTGACCAATCTGGTTTAAAGTGAGGGTCAAAATACTCACTTCCTGTTTCATCAACCTTATCCTCATCTGAATAAATAAAATCAGCATCACGGTTTTCATTTAATACTTTAACTACCTCATACAATGCATCTTCTGTTAATAAGTCATCGTGATCAAATAATCCAATATATTCTCCTGTAACAAGCTCTAAAGCATGATTTGTATTTCCTGAAATCATTAAGTTTTTATCTAAATACTTAATTTTTATTCTTTCATCTGATTCATATTCTTTTAACGTTTCAAGAGTCTCTTGCAGTGTACTAGCTCCATCAGCTATACAAAGTTCCCAATTTGAATATGATTGATTTCTCACCGATTCAATCATCTCAATTAAAAACTCTTTTTTAGTATTGTATGTTGGTACAACTATACTAATTTTAGGTGTATATTCAAATACATGCTCTCTTTGAAGCTGTAAAGTTTCTTCTGTAACCTTATTCTTCTTAAACCACTCATCATAATTTACAGTATCCCTAAATATCCCTGTATTTCTTAGCTTTCCTTTTGCCTT
>JBOFQV010000260.1:0-1762 GCA_051650705.1 Clostridium sp. | reverse complement strand
CATATCATAAACTAAGCTTATATTCTCTAATCTAATCATTTTTCCCCCTCCTATTCCCTTTCAATTATGGTAATACAATCTAATTTTCTAATAATATTATTAATTGGTATTATTGTAAAAAGGGTTGTAAATAAAGTTAAAATTACTGCCATAACCACGCCTTTTCCTATAATAATTAGTCCCGTAAACCCTATAGGCTCCCAATAATAATTTTTCAAAATGACTCCAACCACTATTGCTACACATAATCCAATTAAAAAGCTTGTAATGTTTATAAACGCAACCTCACAAAAGCTTCTTTTTAAAATAATATTTTTATTGTAACCAATGGCATTTAATACTCCAATTTCCTCTCTTCTTCCTAAGAACTCTGTATATTTTGAAATTCCTACTGTAATTGTCATTATTACCATTGATAATATTGATATAACGTCCATAATTTCTAAATCCATCATGCCAGCTTTATAATCTTCTTCAATCTCATCAATATCCTTAACCACTAAATTTTCATTTTCTAATCCATTTAAGAACTCATTCATTTCCTGAAGCTTTCCATCCTTTGGGAAAACAAAACAACCTTTATAACCCACATTTTCTCTTTCTAATTGAGCAATATTAATCATTCCATCTCCTCTTAAAACTCCAACAATTTCATATTCCTTTGGTAAACTATCTGAAAGATTATAATTTTTTTCAATTTTATCTCCAAGCTTAAAACCTCTATTTTTCATTAAATCTTCATGTAATACTACCTCTTTTTTCCCCTTTCTTGGAAGATGACCATCTACTAGTTCAAGCTTTTGGTTTTTAATGAAGCTTTCTTCCTCTTCCTCATCTAAATAATAAACTTTAGAAATACTCAAAACTCCAGGGCCACTATACCTTAGTAAGGCTTCATCTTTAATTGGAATAACTGCTTCTACATTCTCATTCTTTTTTACCTTTTCAATAAACTCTAAGACATTCTCCCCACCTCCCACAAACTCAACTTCTGAAGATGTTTTATAAGATTTTACAAGCTTATTATATTGACTTACGTAAACCCCTTGAAAAAAAGTGTATAGAATAATTACAAAAGCTACTCCTATTGTTATTGCCATCATTGAGTAAAATACTTTTCTTTTATTGCTTAGTGCAAATGTTTTATATGATAGTGGTTTCATTTCCTCACTCCTCTCTCTCCATGGCTTTATTGTATAAAAAAACTGTGGTCATATAATAGTTACCACAGTCATAAAAATTCCACTTTAAGTCATAGTACTTCCTTAAGCTTTAAAACAACACTCGTTCTGTCTGATGAGCCAAGCTTTGAATAAATATTACTAATATAATTCTTAACAGTTCCCTCTGAAATAAACAGTGTTTTTGAAATTTCCTTATTTGTTAGCCCCAAAATCATTAGCTTTGATACTTCTATTTCTCTATCTGAAAAATCATTTAATATATTCTTTTCTTCTCTTGTTATTTTTGATTTTCCACTTAACTTTTTAGCAAGCTTAATTCCAATATTTGATGGAAGCATAAAGTTTCCCTTATAGCAGTCATTTATACTTTCAAGAAGCTTATCCCCCTCAATATCCTTTAAAATATATCCATCAGCTCCATTTGAAAGCCCCTCTATTATGTAATCATCATCATCAAAGGTGGTTAGTATTAATATTTTTATGTGAGGATAAATATTTTTAAGGATTTTTGTGCACTCTACCCCATTCATAATAGGCATTCTTATATCCATTAAAACTAAGTCAACTTTCTCCTCTTT
>JBOFQV010000259.1:0-17292 GCA_051650705.1 Clostridium sp. | reverse complement strand
AGAGCAACCGGCTCATAACCGGTTGGCCCGGGGTTCGAGTCCCTGAAGGTCCACCATTTTGGGGGTATAGCTCAGTTGGGAGAGCACCTGCCTTGCACGCAGGGGGTCAAGAGTTCGAATCTCTTTATCTCCACCATATAAAAGCTACTTGAATTTCAAGTAGCTTTTATTTTATATATTAAAAAGTTATATGTTAAAAAAGCTGGTTTTAACCAGCTTTTAATTTTTATTTAGATTTTTCTAAGGCTCTATCAACAGCAACTTTCCAATTAGCTGTAGTTGTTGTAGCTCCAGAAATGGTATCAACTTTTGTATTTTGATTTTTTATGATGTTTTGAGCCATATCAATACGGTCTTTCTTTAAATTAGGATATGTTTTTCCATCAATAGTTTGACCTTGCCAGTCATCATAGTTAACTTCTTTACCTTCCTTATCAAGTCTTCTTAAAGTTACCTCGGTAATTTTACCATCTTTAATTACAACAGTAGCATCTTCAGAACCAAAATCCCAAGGATCAGCAGCTGCGGTATAAGTACCATCTTTATAGCCAGTTGTACTCGTATCAGAATCTCCACCGCATGCAAATAGAGTTAAAGACAATACTGATAGCATTAATAATGATATTAATTTTTTAAACATAAAAATTCCTCCTTAAAATATTATCAATTATAGTAAGTGTAATTTGGGCATTTTTTATTCATGAAAACTTAAAATAAAAAAATCTATTTTAGTAATAAATAAGATTATAATAGCATATTAATTGTTGTATATGGTTGATAGGAGGGTGATAAAATGATTAGAACGGTTGTGTGTCATCAAGATAAATGTGATGGTAATAAGTTTAGAATCAATAGTAATGATAATTGTATTGAAGCTACTTGTATAAAATGTAATACTCTATATTCATTTGATATGAGTACTTGTGATTTTAAATTTTTATCAAGTTGTTCAGCTTGTAATAATGATAGTTTCAAGATTTTTAAGGATGTAGATAATGGTGGAATATATGCAAAATGTATTGAGTGTGGAAATCCACCAGAGAAGGTATATATAGATTCAGATGGTGTTCAAGTTTCTTATGAAGAAAAATTATTACATGATGTAAAGGACTTAATGCAAAGAGTGGATCAAAAAATAATGAATTTAGAAATTAGTATAAATGAAGTTGAAAGAGGACAACAAATATTAGAACAATCAATTGCTTATATTAATAAATTTATAGTAGAGCAAAAATAAGTCCTAATTTGACAGGCTATATTAATAATTATATAATTTATCTGTAATAGAAGAGAGTTTATGGGTGGATTATACATGAGTAAAAAAAGTAAGATTATAAGATGGACAATGTTAATAATGTGGATGGCATTTATTTTTTATATGTCACACCAAAATGGAGAAACTTCAAGTAGTCAAAGTGGATTAATTTTAAATATCATTAAGTCTTTTGGTTTTGAAATGGCTGAAAAATATAGTGAGTTTGTAACACTTATTATTAGAAAAGGAGCACATTTTACTGAGTACTGTATATTATATATTTTAATTTATAGAGTTGTTAAGATGTATAAAGCGGAAAAGGCTGCAATATATATATCATTACTACTTACATTTGGATATGCTTGTTCTGATGAATTTCATCAAATGTTTGTACCAGGTAGAGGGCCAGCATTTAAGGATGTTTTAATAGATACTAGTGGTGGAGTATTTGGAATTATATTAACTAAAATATATTATAAAGTAAAAGGAGAGCATGCATAAAGCATACTCTCTTTTCTATTTAAATTGACTTACATATATGGTTTCATAATTATTTTCTTTCATTCCTCTAATTATATTATTAAGAGGAGAGTTTATATCATAATCAACTTTAAAATAGTCACCACTTACGTCAGGTTCAATAAATTCTAACTCTAAAGAAGGATGATAGAATACACTTGCTAATAATCCATAGCGAGGATCTTCTAAATTTTTAACTATTGAATTAGTATTTAAGTTTTTAACATAACTAAGAGGTGTTGGAATATAAAAGTTACCTTTATCTGTTTGTTTTAAGGAATGATATATTAATGGATTTTTAGGTTCATAAATATATTGAAAGTATTCCTCAATAATTTTCTTTTGTGATGAAGTTGCTTGATAATGAGGACTTTCAAAAAATCCAATAGGAATATTTAATGCAGAAGCAGTATCTATAGCATTTTCAATTACCTCTCTAGTCTCTTCCTCACTAGAATTAGCTTTTCTAGATAGCTCAGTACCATTTAAGCTTCTTTCATCATTTGCTTGATGAGTATATCCATGAGCACCAATAAGTCCACCAGAGTTTATTAAATAATCTAATATATTAACAAAAGCAATATTTTCTAATGATTGATTTGCTAATAAATCATTATCTATATTATCTCTAGGAGCTTTAAATCTTGGAACCCATGCTATATGGAATTTCATATTATTTTTATATAATAAATCACCCATAGCTTTAAATCTTAATATATTTGTGTTACTTGAGAAAGCATCACCAGCTGAAAAATCTTCTAATCTAATTAAAGCAACTTTTTTTTCCACATCTGAATTTGATTTATCCACAGAAGTTGATTCTTTTTTTACGAAATCTATAGTTGACTGTTGAAAATCATATGAAGCAACCAAATCAAATAAGTATTCAACATCAGATATTGATATATAAGGGATATTATTTTCAATTATAAGCTTTCCTCTTAAATCATAAATTTCATTATTAATAGTAGCTTTATTATTCTCTAGGATAATATTTTGAGTACTAGATAAGGTTAATATATTATTAGCATAATTATTTGAGTAACCTAACATATTACAAATATCTGTTACAGAAAAATAGTATCTTTGAGCTTTAAGTAAAATAGAATTTGTTAAAGCGATTGGCTTGTGACAATATGAAATATTAACATTTGAAACTTCACTTATTGGTTGAGAATCAAAATTAAGTTTAGCCACATAATTACTTGTAAATTCATTTTTAAGTGGGGTTACGTAGGATGAAACCTCTCCATTTTTTACTGTAGTCCATCCTTGGAAAAAGTTAAATATAAACAATACTCCGTAAATTAAGACAACACTTAATATGGAGGCGAATACAATTAGTATTCTTTTTTTAGTCTTTTTCATTATTAAATTTTACTCCTTATAAAATTACTTTTTATTTCTTATATATTTTTCTGCAATATCAAAAGCCTTAAGCCAATGATCTTCTTCAGATTTATCTTTTGGATTTCCTTTAATAATATTATTCTTTAATATTGTAGAATCACGATTTGTATTAACTAAAACTCTTCCCATTACTTTTTCTTGATAATATGAATTATCTATTCCTAGAAGATAAAGCACTGTAGGCATAATATCAATGTGTCCACCACTTGAAGAGATGGTTTTATTGATTGAGTCTTTTGAATAAATAATTAGTGGTATTTGCTCATCATAAGGCTTCCACCAATCACCATCATAGCTTAAGTCTTTTATATCATCATTGTAGTATTTATGAACACCTGCATGGTCACCATATAATACAATTACAGAATTATCTAAGATACCTTTTTCCTCTAATAAATCAAAGAATAATTTAATTTGATTATCAGTATATCTAGCACTTTGGAAGTAGCCTCCTAAATAGCTCTCATCAATTTCTTTAGGTAAGTTTAATTCTCTGTATTCTTCACCTATGTTAAAAGGACCATGACAAGACATTGTTGGAGTAAATAAATAAAATGGTTCTTTTACGTTATCTACCTTTGAAGCTAATTGAGTTAAGTAGCTTTTATCTGAAAGTCCATATCCAACTACTTCATCATAATTAAATTGATTAAGGTCTAAAAGCTTATCAGCACCAAGGCTATTTTTGTGAATTTCAGTCCAGTTAAATTCTGAAGGTACTTCAGCATGGGCAGAAATTGTTTTATAACCATTATCTTTTAAAATCCTTTGAAGCGAATTTTCATAAACGAAATCACCATGATGTAATGCTGTAATTTTGTTTCCTAGTGTTAAGAATGATGTATTTACTAATAAATCAGCATCAATACTATTCCCACCATTATTTTGTTGATATATATTATCAAAGTATAAGCCTTCTGAGGCAAGTTTGTTTAAAAATGGAGTAATTTCTTGACCACCTGCTTTAGCATTAATTAAGAAATTCTCAAATGATTCTATTTGAATGAAGATAACATTCTTGCCTTCGTAAATTCCTTTAAATTCGTTGTCAGGTAGATTTTCATTATTATTTTTTAACCACTCATTAACCTCAGCTAATTCATTTTCATTTGATGAAGCAGTTTCTTTATTAATGGTTCTAAATATTTCATATGAGTGAAAACCTATTGGGCCAGGAACCTTAATGGACATTCTTGGAGTCCAACCAACAGAGAACATTCTTTTTTCCCAAGACGGTAAGCCTACAACATCAATTAAAATATATGAAACAATTAAGATTATTAATGATGAAGCTAGGGAAATTCCAAATTTCTTTATGCTTCTATTTTCTGTTGCTTTAATTTTTCTGAAAGCAATTAATAATATAATTAGGATAATATCTATTACAAAAACTATATCTATTAAGCTTGGGTTTATAATAGATTCTCCCATTGGATTAAATGTATCAGGGAATAAAATATTTTTTAATCCATAGAAATCATAATTTAATCTAAAATACCAGATATCAAATATTAATAAACTACTATATAAAACATTTAATATCAAATAAAAAATTTCTTGCCCTTTTCTTGAAAATAAATATCCAAATGAAAATGGAAGTAGGATAAATCCAAGGTGTACAATTGAAAAGGTAAAATCAAAGTTTGAGAATTTTAGAGATATAGCATTGGATGAATCAACCAATGCCATAAAAATTATTGTCTTTATTAATAAAGAAATTACAGTACCAATTCTTAACTTTGAAATTGAAGATATATTTTTAAGTCTATTCTTTAAGTTAAGCATTTCTTTTTCTCCTTGAAAATTTATTAATAAGTATAGAAATTACTGTATAAACTAAACTTACTAATATTATGTCAAAAATAAAATTAAATAAATAAAGTTGTTTTGCTGTATCTGCATGACCATTTCCTACAAAAGGCATTGGGAATTGAAGAACAGCTAAGAACAATAAGCACCAATATAAATAAACCTTATCTTTAATTTCCTTAACATTTTTATTTCTTAAGAAAATAAATGTACTAATAGCTATTGCAATAATAAATATAATTGAAATAAAGATAAAGCTTCTTGGCATAAAGTTTTCCCTTATATATGACCAAGTTGTAAATCTCTTAAATTCTGATATTGGTTCGCTTACTTCGCTTTCTGAATACTTTCCTAATGCAGTGCTTGTGTAATATGAACTATCTGCTGTATATTCCATTCCTTCAAAGAATCTTTTAGGATGAGTTAGATAGAATTTAACTAATTTCCCTCTACTCATGTTGTTATAGAAAACTTCTTCAGTAATTGGAGTTCTAGGTACATATTTTTCATATTTTTCTACTGGTTCATATGCATGCTTTCCAGCTTCAGAAGCTAAATCTGGATCAAGGCCCATATCAATTAAATCTTGTCTAGGATCTGGTGAATCCTTAAGTACCCCGTAAAAGACAGCATTATAATTATTGTCTTTGCTTATTCCAACATTACTTTTGCTAGCATTTAGTGGGTAGATAATAACGCCAGCTAGCATTATTGCAAATATAGCTATAGAAAATTTGTTTAGCACTTTTCTATTTTCATATAGAGCTTTAATTACTATAAATAACACCACTGGAATAGCCGTCATTAATTGAAGCTTTGAACCTAATAATAAGAATGATGATAATATAATAAAGAAAATTCTAAAAGTTACATTCTTATTGTTTTTAACTGTATTTTTATAATGTAGATAATATAGCGTTGATGCAAAAAATAGTAGTAATGAAACAAGCATCATTGGTTCACCATATAAACTATTAAACCAAACTAAATAATTACCATCAAAGAAAACAAATAAAGTAATTGCAGAAAGTAATATCAATTTTAAGTTGTTTTTTATGTTTAAATATTTAAGTATTAAAAAGATTGATAACAAGTAAAAGATTGCATAAAAAACTGCTAAATAACCTGTTTTAAAAATTGAAGTTCCAAATATACCACAAATAAATGAAATTAAGTAAATTGGAATTGCCATTGTTGTATTTGTTATTGAATAAATTATTTGACTGAAAGATTGATCAAGAATTTGATAATCTGTTACAGTATATTGAAAAAATCTATTAAAGTTTGGGTTATTTTTCACTGCATCAGTTAACCCTAATCCTGATGAAGCCATAACTCTATCAAAATCACCCTGATCTGCTACCCCTGGATAAGGGCCTTTAAATAATACAAAACCAATAATTAATATTGATAAAATAATAAAGCATGTATAAATCAAATTCTTTTGCTTTTTATTATACATTTCTAACCTCCTAATATTTATACTCACCTTAATTATTATAACAAAAAAAGTAAGTTAAGGAGTCATATTTATAAAAACTTTAGAATTACTTTATAAATGGAAAAAATTTAGAGAATTTTAAGATAATATACCATAAAATCATTTGCTATTATGGTATAATCAATACTTGAGAGTCATTAATGAAAGGAACATATTTATGAATAAATTTAGAGCGGGATTTTCAACCTTTATGCTAACTATATTGAAGGTTTTACTGGGGATAATTGTTATAACCTCAGCAGTAACAGCTTTATTGATAGTAAGAGAATTAAACATAAGCATACTTGTATTATTGGGGATTTATGCACTAGTTGCATTTATATCATATAAAGTATTTAAAAGTAATCTTAGTCATAAGAAAAAGATAGTTATATTTATACTTATCGCTATAGCAATGAGGGCTCTTTGGCTTATAAATATTGATAGTGAACCATCATCAGATTTCTTATTAATATATCAATCTGCACATGATGTTGCAAAGGGAGATTTATATGCATTTAAAGGAACTGCATATATTGCAAGGTTTCCACATTTAACAGTAACAACATTATATATGGCAGCGTTGGTTAAATGGTTTGCTAGTCCTATAATTGCAATGAAGGTTTTAAACTTTATATATGGAATTATATGTGTGATATTAATTTACTTAATATCTAAAGAGGTATTTAATAAAAAGTATTCGGAATATGCAACAATAATAGCTGCTGTGTTTCCAGGCTTTATAGCTTATACAGGAGTTTTTTGCTCTGAGAACATAGCAATGCCATTTTACTTATTAAGTATATATTTATTTGTAAAAGCTATTAAAGGGAATAAATTAATATTTTTTGCATTAACAGGTGCGGCTATTTCAATAGGGAATCTATTTAGAATGGTTGGAATCATAATGATGATTGCCTATGTAATGTATGTGCTAATTTTTACAGATGAAAAAGTATTACGAAAACTAAGAAATGCAGTATTATTAGTAGTGCCATATTGGCTGATACTTGTATCTGTAAGTGGATTATTACAAAGTTTAAATGTAACTGAGTATCCATTATGGAGAGGAGCAGAACCTTCAATAACAAGTGTATTAAAAGGAACTCATTATGCAAGTGGAGGACATTGGAATGAAGAGGATGTTGCTTTAATAGAAAGTTGTAATGATGATTATGACAAAATTGAAGAGGCTTGCAAAGAAAAGATAATTGAAAGATTAACAACAACACCAATTCCAAAGCTAGCATTTTTCTATATGAGAAAGTTTGTAATGCAATGGAATCAAGGAGATTTTCATGGCGTGTTCTGGGCTGAAAAAAATGTACCAGAAGATGAGGTGATTTTCCCAGTTCAGGATAGTGCAATAGTAATATTCCAATTAATATATGTAGCTATATTAGCTTTAGCATTTATTGGAGTTAGAAATAGAAAATATATAGATGATAATAAATTATGTTATTTATTCTATTTAATATTAACTGGATATGGAGCAGCATATTTAATTACAGAAACTCAAGGAAGATATTCATATATAGCAAGTTGGGTATTTATATTCTTAATGTTAATAGGAATAAAGACTTTAGAAGAAAAGAAGAAGTTAAAGGTGAATCATGATAAAGAATCTATTTAAAAATTTATCAAAAGAAACAGAAATCTTATTAGTTTTTTTAGGAGTTCTAGCATTAAAAACAATGTTGTTTCAATTTATAGGAGCATCTAAAACAGGAAACTTCTTTTATGGAATAAATTATGATTTAGGACTGTTACCTATACATTTATTAATTTTGTTAATAGTATTGCTTCCATGCTATTTATTTAAGGGGAAAAATAGATTTAGATATTTACTTGGAGTAAATCTATTATATTCATTAATGTTATTAATAGATTTATGGACATATAGAGCTAGTGGATACTTTTTTAGTATTAAATATATAATGTATCCAGACTTATTTAATCCATTAGGGAATTCTCTATTCCAACCTAATATTCTTGATATATTATTTTTAATGGATATTCCTTTTATAATAAAGAGATATATAAAAGAAGATAAATTTAAAAGAAGAGCTTTATTTTCATTAATATCTACAGCCCTATGTGTGGCAATAGTATTTGGAGCACATTATTTAATAGATGTTAAAAGAGTTTTCTCTGGTAATCTTAGATTTATTCAAAATGATTGGGAAGGAGCTTGGAGTCCTTCTACTAGAATGTTAAATAGATCTCCTCTAGGTGATAAGTTTTATGAAACATATTCAACCTTAAAAAAGGTTGGTAGTGAAAATAACTTAGAAGAAATAGAAAAAGCTGAGGAATGGTTGGCTTGGAATAATGAAAATTTACCAGATAATGAGTACAAGGGAATAGCAAAAGGTAAAAATGTTATTTTTCTTCAAATAGAATCACTAGAGGACTTTGTTATAAACCAAAAGGTATATGGACAAGAGATAACACCAAATTTAAATAAATTAATAAATAATAGTTTATACTTTAATAACATATATGAGCAAAATAATGGAGCCAACAGTATTGATGCAGATATGTTAGCAAGTACAGGATTATTAACATTGGGAGATAGTGTAACATTTTTAACCCATCCAGAAGTTAAATATAATTCTATACAAAGAGTCTTATCTAGAAATGGATATAAAACTATTGGAAGTCATGCAGAAAAGCCAGGGGATTGGGGTTGGGCAGAAGCTCATAAGTCAGCACTTGGTACAGAAGAAATATGGAGTATACGAGAATACAATGAAGATGAAAGAGTTGGATTTGGACTTTCTGATGAAAGTCTTTATAGACAATTTGGAGAAAAATTAAAAGAAGTTAATGAGCCATTCTTTGCAATGGTTCCAACGCTTTCAAGCCATGGACCATTTGATATAAAAGATAAGTATAGAGAATTAAAGCTTCCAGAAGAGCTTGATAAAAATGAGCTTGGAGGATATTTTCAAAGTATACACTATGCTGATAAACAAATAGGAAAGTTTATTAAGACATTAGAGGATAATGGATTAATGGAAGACACTATTGTTGTTATATATGGAGACCATAGTGGTGTTCATAAATATTATATGGATACAGTAAATAAAGTTGAAATGGATGGAGATTGGTGGAAAGAGTATGAAATGCAAATTCCATTAATAATCTATGGTAAAGATATACCATCAAAAACTATTGAAACTATCGGTGGACATATTGATATTATGCCAACAGTAGCATATCTTTTAGGAGTAGATATAAATAATTCTGTAATGGGAAGAAATTTATTAAATACTAATAGAAATGCTACAGTAATAAAAGGTGGAAAAATAATTGGGAATGTATCATCAGAAGAGGAAAAAGTAAGACTTGAAGAAGCTTATGATATTGCAGAATATATAATTAAAAATAATTATTTTGATTATAAGGGAAAAGTGAAATAAGTCTTAAATTTGTAATAGAAAATAAGATATAGTACAATTTATATAAAACGCTATATTAAGAAGAGGGAAAAATGATAGAGTTATTAAAGAAATATAAGGAACTTATTGCTTATGGGGTTTTTGGTGTTCTTACAACATTAATAAATATAATAGTTTATTATGTATGTACAAAATTATTAGGCATAGAATATTTAATAAGTAATGTTATAGCATGGATTTTATCAGTAGCATTTGCTTACATAACAAATAAATTATTTGTGTTTGAAAGCAATAAAAGTGATTTAAATAGCATACTTAAAGAAGTATCTGCATTTGTTGGGGCAAGATTATTCTCAGGAGTATTAGATATGGGAATAATGTATGCTTGTGTTGACTTGTTGTCTATGAATGATGTAGTAGTAAAAATTTTAGCAAATGTTATAGTTATTGTACTTAATTATTTTTTAAGTAAGTATTGGATTTTTAGAAAGGAAAAAAGAGGTGAAGTTTAAATGGAGAAGATTTCAGTAGTAGTACCTTGTTATAATGAAGAACAGGCATTACAGTACTTTTATAAAGAAATTTGTAAAGTAAGTGATGAAATGAAGGACTTTGAATTTGAATATATTTTTGTTGATGATGGTTCTAAAGACAATACTTTAAATGAACTTAAAAAGTTAAGTAAGGAAGATAAGAGAGTAAGATTTATATCTTTTTCAAGAAATTTTGGAAAGGAAGCTGCTATGTATGCAGGTTTTCAAAATTCAGAAGGTGATTATGTAACTATAATGGATGCAGATCTTCAAGATCCACCACATATGTTAATTGAAATGATGAAAGCAATAAAAGAAGAAGGTTATGATTGTGTTGCAACAAGAAGAACAACAAGAGTGGGTGAGCCTCCAATTCGTTCTTTCTTTGCAAGAATGTTTTATAAGTTAATTAATAAAATTTCTAATGCTGATGTTGTTGATGGAGCTAGAGATTTTAGACTTATGACAAGACAAATGATAGATGCTATTTTAAGCATGTCTGAAAACAATAGATTCTCAAAAGGGATTTTTGGATGGGTTGGATTTAAGACAAAATGGCTTGAATATAAAAATGTAGAAAGAGTGGCAGGAGAAACTAAGTGGTCTTTCTGGAAGTTATTTTTATATTCATTAGATGGAATTGTAGCATTTTCAACAGTACCATTATCAATAGCATCAATAATGGGATTTTTATTCTGTTTAGTTTCTATTGTTATGGTTGGGGTTATAATAATTAAAACCCTAATTTGGGGAGATCCTGTTTCAGGTTGGCCATCACTTGCTTGTATAATCTTCTTTGTGGGAGGAGTTCAATTATTCTGTATGGGAATATTAGGGCAATACTTAGCAAAGACATATTTAGAAACTAAAAATAGACCAATATATATTGTTAGAGAAGATGAAAAATCATATAGAGATTAATTTTAGAATGTACCTAATACTTTGGGTACATTTTTTTGTTTAATAAAATAAATTATCAGAAAATTTCGCAAATAAAAAAGGGGGAATGGGAATACTATAGAATATAGAAAAGTATAAACTGAATATTCTCATAGAAGTCAACCAAATCATGAATTAAAAGAAAGGCAGGTGAATGCCAAACTTTTTAGGGTTTGGCAAGTATTATGAAAGACTATACTATTAAAAATCTCAGAAACATAGGAATAGTAGGACATAGTGGAACAGGTAAAACTTCATTAACTGAGTCATTATTGTATTATACAAAGACAATAGATAGACTAGGCAAAGTTGAAGATGGAACAACCGTATCAGATTTTGATGCAGAAGAAAAAAAGAGAAATATTTCTCTATCAGTATCAATCGCACCTATGGAATGGAATAATACTAAAATTAACGTAGTTGATATACCTGGATATTTTGATTTTATGGGAGAAAGCATACAAGGAATGAGAGCAGTTGATGTTGCAACAATTGTTGTATGTGGGGTATCAGGAGTACAAGTTGGAACAGAAAAAGCATGGGATTACTGCAATAAAATTAAGCTTCCAAGAACCTTCTTTATAAATAAACTAGATAGAGAAAATTCAAGCTTTGATAAAACATTAGCTCAATTAAAAGATGAATTTGGTATTAGTGTTGTACCAATTCAATACCCAATTGGAAGTGAAGAGGGCTTTAAGGGAGTTATAAATGTAATATCAAAGAGAGCAAGAATTCATAATTCAAAAACAAATTCTATGGAAGAGGCAGAAATACCATCAGATTTACTAGAAAAAGTAGATGAATGTAAGCAAATGATTATGGAGGCTGTTGCAGAAACTGATGAAGAGCTTCTAGACAAATATTTTAGTGAAGGCGAATTAAGTGATGAAGAAATATATAATGGGTTAATAAATGGATGTGCAAAAGGTGATATTGCACCAGTAATGTGTGGTAGCGCAACTAAGGTAATAGGAATGACATGTCTGTTAGAAGATATAGTTGAATGTTTCCCATCACCTGAATATGCAATTCCTCAAAAAGCAACTGATTTACAATCCGGTGAAGAGGTTTTCATTGAATTAAGTGAGGAAAAACCATTTTCAGCAATGGTATTTAAGACAATAGCAGACCCGTTCATTGGTAAATTATCATTATTTAGAGTAATGACTGGTAAATTAGAAGGAGAGCTTAATGTAATTAATACAAACAAGGATAAAACAGAAAAATTATCACATGTGTCATTTACAAGAGGAAAAAATCAAATAAACACAAATAAAATAATTGCAGGAGATATTGGAGCAGTTGCAAAACTTCAATATACATCTACAGGAGATACATTGAGTGATCCATCATTTAAAATTAAATATGATAAAATGAATTTTCCAAAACCAAATATATCTATGGCAGTTTTACCTAAAGCAAAGGGAGATGAAGATAAAATTTCATCTGCATTATCAAAATTATTAGATGAAGATCCTGTGTTTAAACTATCAAGAGATGTTGAAAATGCAGAAATTATTATATCAGGATTAGGTGAAACACATCTTGAGGTTATAGCAAGTAAGATAAAGAGTAAATTTGGAGCAGATGTAGTATTACAACAACCTAAAATTCCATATAGAGAAACTATTAAAGGGATTGCAGATGTACAAGGAAAGCATAAAAAGCAATCAGGTGGACATGGACAATATGGAGATGTAAAAATAAAATTTGAACCTAGAAATGATGGAGAAGAGGATTTAGATTTTGTTGATAAGGTTGTTGGGGGTGCTGTTCCAAGAAATTATATACCAGCAGTTGAAAAGGGTTTAAGAGAATGTATAGCTTGTGGAGTTTTAGCTGGATATCCTGTAATTGGATTAAGAGCAACATTATATGATGGTTCATATCATCCAGTTGATTCTTCTGAAATGGCATTTAAAATAGCATCTTCAATTGCATATAAAAAGGGATTAGAAACAGCAAAACCAATATTGTTAGAACCAGTTATGCATGTTGAGGTAGTTGTTCCAGATGAATATATGGGAGATGTAATTGGAGATATTAACAAAAAGAGAGGAAGAGTTCTTGGAATGGAGCCAGATAAAAAAGGGCAAAAAATAATTGCAGAAGCTCCAATGGCAGAAATGTTTAAATATGCAACTGATTTAAGAAGTATAACTCAAGCAAGAGGAAGTTTTACAATGGAACTTGAAAAGTATGAAGAGGTTCCACCAAATGAAGTTGCAAAAATTATTGAAAAGACTAGACAAATAAGAGAATTAAAGAGCGAAGCGTAAAAAGGGGCTACATTCTATTGAGTTAGAGTGTAGCCTTTAACTTGTAAAGTTAAGAAATTGATTTTTATGGATATATATAAATAATTCTGGGAATAATATAGTCAAATACAGAATATGAATAATAGTGGCATAAAAAATAATACTTTCAATAGGAGGTAACATATGTCAGATTATAAAATGAATATAACTGGTACAATAGGATTAAGTGAGTATAGTAATATTTATGATTATTTAAATATTGTTGATAAGAATGATAAATTTACAATTACAATAGACAAAAATAATTCAAGAGATGTTAATATCATTAGTTCAATGCTTAAGGATAGTAATTTTCTTATTGCAGAAGAGGGGTATAATGAAACTGGAGATTACTTTATAAATGCCTATAAGTACGAATAAAATGCAAGTGGTTATCCCTTGCATTTTATATTTATGAAAAGACTTTATTTATTCTTATAAAATGATTACAATATATATGTACAAGCAGATTAAACGTAGGAGGGTATGAAATGAGCAAATATGTAGTAGGAATAGACTTAGGTGGAACAAAAATAAGTACAGCATTAGCTGATTTAGAAGGTAATGTAATTTCAAACACAACAGTACCAACTAATGCAGTAGAAGGTGAAGAAGCTGTTTTAAATAGAATTATAAAAACTGTTGAAACAGTAATTGAAAAAGCTGAAGCTAAACAAGAGGATATAAAAGCAATTGGAATAGGTTCACCAGGACCATTAGATTCAAATAAGGGAATTATTATATGTACTCCAAATCTTCCTTTTACAAATTTTAATTTAGTTAAGCCTCTAACAGAAAAATTTAATACACAGGTTTATTTAGATAATGATGCAAATGTAGCAACAATAGGAGAATATATGCTTGGAGCAGGTAAGGGAACTCAAAATTGTGTTTTCTTTACAGCAAGCACAGGTGTAGGTGGTGGAGCTATAGTTGATGGTAAAATTTACAGAGGAAGTACATCAAATGCTCTTGAAATTGGACATATGACAGTAGCACCGTTTGGACCAAGATGTAATTGTGGGAATATTGGATGCTTAGAAGCCATGTCATCAGGAACCGCAATAGGAAAAAAGGGAAGAGAAGCTGTTAATAGTAAGGTTGAAACATCATTAAAGAAATATGATAATGTTACTTCTTTTGAGGTATTTAAAGAAGCTAAGGCTGGAGATAAGGTTGCAATTCAAATTATAGATGAAGCACTTACTTATTTAGGAATTGGAGTTGCAAATGCAATTTCTATTTTTGATCCAGATGTAGTTATCATTGGTGGTGGAGTATCGAAGGCAGGAGAAATTGTTTTTGATAAAGTAAGAGAAGTTGTTAATACAAGATGTTTTAAGTCAATGGCTGAAAATTGTAGAATTGAGCCAGCTGCATTAGGAACAGATGCAGGAGTTATTGGAGCAGTTGCATTAGCATTATTAGAAAGTAAGTAAAGAATAAATTTTATGTATTGAACATAAAATAAAAATATGTAATAAAACCTATTCAATTAGTATTGAATAGGTTTTTTAAATATAATAAGAATAAAGTAAAATTGATGGTATAATTAGGAATAAGAGGTGAAGTTAATGAAGGTTGAATTATTATCTATAGGAACTGAATTGTTATTAGGAGATATAGTAAATACAAATGCACATTTTTTATCAAATGAATTAAGATCATTAGGCATAGATGTGTATTATCAAACAGTGGTTGGAGATAATGAAGAAAGAATTTTTAATTGTTTTAAGGATGCATTTGATAGAGCTGATGTAGTTATTACTACAGGTGGACTTGGACCAACTGTAGATGATTTAACTAAGGAAATAGCTGCAAAATATTTTAATAAGGAATTAGTACTTCATGAAGAATCATTAAATGATATAAAAGAATTTTTTGATAGAATGGGAAAAGTATGTGATGAGAGTAATAAAAAACAAGCGATGTTTCCAGTAGATTCAATTATTTTAAAAAATAATAATGGAACTGCACCAGGGGCAATTATGGAGAATGAGGATGGTAAGGTAATTATTATTTTGCCAGGACCACCTAGAGAAATGAAGCCAATGTTTAAAGAACAAGTAGTTCCTTATTTAAGAAAAAAATCACCATATATAATGGAATCAAAAATGCTTAGAATGATGGGAATTGGCGAATCAGAAATGGAGAGTAGGGTTAGAGATATAATAAATGAAAGTACAAATCCAACAGTTGCTCCATATGCAAAAGAAAATGATGTTATTTTGAGAATAACAGCAAAGGGGAAAAGTGGAGAAGAGGTAAATGATTTAATTGAGCCAGTAGATAAAAAGATAAGAAGTGTTCTAGGTGAGTATATATATGGGGAAGATGATGATACAATAGAGGATGTGGTTGGAAAGCTACTAACTGAAAAAAATATAACTATAGCAACAGCAGAGTCTTGTACTGGTGGTATGGTTGGAGCTAAACTCATAAATTACCCTGGCATATCAAGTGTTTATCTTCAAGGAGCTATTACTTATAGTAATGAAGCAAAAATGCAAGAGTTAAAGGTGAACAAAGAAACCTTAGATAAATATGGAGCAGTAAGTCATGAAACAGCAAGAGAAATGGCGTTAGGTATTTGCAATAAATCAGGTGCAAGAGTTGGGATTGCAACTACAGGGATAGCAGGTCCAGGTGGAGGAACAGAGGAAAAACCAGTTGGATTAGTTTACTTTGGTATTTGTATTGATGGAGACGTGAAGACATTTAAATATATATTTAATGGAAATAGACAAAAAGTAAGAGAGAGAGCAACAAACACTGTTTTAAATTTATTAAGGATTGAGTTAAGTAAGAAATAATGAAATAGTCCTATATACTTTTAAAGTAATATAGGACTAAAATAGTATATAAATAAAATGGGGGAGAGGCGATTAATAGTTGAAGCAATATAGCTTCAATATAAGTTTTTCCTAAAGATATGAAATTATGCATTAAGAAAGCGAGGAAATATGAAAAAAGTTTTTAGAGCAAATTTATACTTCTTTATAATAATAATATTAGAGATTTTTGTTCCACAGATAATGGTAACAATATATAGAGCAATTGGAATGACTGATTTAAGAGTTGCATTAGTAGTGAATCATTTAGTTATTTTTATTGTGCCTGCAATAATATATGTAATTGTAACGAAGAGTAATGTAAAAGAGACATTTAAATTAAATAAGCTATATTTAAAAGATATTGGGATGATTTTTTTACTTTCAATAGTAGCTAGACCAGCTATGAGTTTCTTTTCACTTATAACCTCAATGTTTTTTGATAATAATGTGGCAGAGGTGTTAGATACAATTTCAGCTACCCCTTATGCGATACTATTATTAATTATTGCGGTATTGCCATCTATAACAGAAGAGGTAACATTAAGAGGGGTAATATTATCAGGATATGATGATAAGGGAATGATAAAGGCATCAATTGTTACTGGATTAATGTTTGGAATATTCCATTTAGATGGTCAACAGTTTTTATATGCATCAGTTTTAGGTTTTGTATTGGCATTGTTAGTTAGAATTACAAATAGTATTTTTGCATCAGCATTATTACATTTTTTAATTAATGGAACATCAGTTACACTCCAACAAATATTATTAAAAATACCTAATGTAAATGAAGTTGCTGGAGATGTATC
>JBOFQV010000258.1:0-45225 GCA_051650705.1 Clostridium sp. | reverse complement strand
TGGTGGAGGCGACGGGTGTCGAACCCGTGTCCGAAAGCAGACCAGCCTGACTTTCTACGAGCGTAGTTTGTGATTAAAATTTCGGTCATAGGTTAGTTCACAAACAAACTTCCTACTCCCTAGCTTCATAAATACCCCTTTAGCTCAAAGCTTTGCTAAACTTCGTTTCCTACTCTATGACACCAGCTACCCAAGCCGTAGGCAACCTGGACTGATGAGCGGCTATATTAAGCTGCTAATGCAAAATTGTCTTCTGCGTTTATCTTTAATGCATACTTTATTATCGAGGTGACATGCTTGCCTCGGCTCGCTTATCAAACCCATCATTACCCCCGTCGAAGCCAAAACGCCCCCATGTTTGTAATTGAATTCTCAAACGCTAATATTCAATTTTACTGAACTTAATTATATAATATGCATTTAGATTTGTCAATCGACTCCCAAACATATCATATATTTTGAAAATTTATCTAAAACGATTTTTCATTTCTCTTTCAATATCTCTCTTATGAGCTTTTTCAAGCATTGAGTCTCTCTTATCGTAGTTTTTCTTACCTCTACAAATACCTAAGGCAACCTTTACTCTTCCATTCTTTAAATACATTGATAATGGAACTAGCGTATATCCATCTCTTGAAACTAATCCTGCTAATCTACTTATTTGTTCTTTATGCAGTAATAATTTTCTCGCTCTTAATGGATCTACATTAAAAATATTCCCTTGCTCATAAGGTGATATATGCATATTTAATATAAAAATCTCACCATTTTTTATATCTGCATAACTGTCTTTCATATTCCCCTTACCAGCTCTTATAGACTTAACTTCAGTACCTACTAAAGCAACACCAGCTTCTATAGTCTCTTCCACAAAATAATCATGATTCGCTTTTCTATTTTGAACTAGAGTATTACTACTTTTCTTTCTTACCATTTTTTCACCTTCTTTAGAACCTTTATTTAAATTTAAATAGGGAGTTTTTTACTCCCTATTTCCATTATATTATACTTCTTATTATAACTTCAAGTTTTAATAGTTATCAATTATATTATCAAAACCTTCACCAAGCTCTTCTTTTTGTTCTTGTAACTCTTGCTTAACTTCAGATAATTTTTCTAACAACTCTTTTGTTGCCTTTATTTCTTCAAGTTCTTGATTATCATTAGATAACTCAAAATATACATCCCTATTTGCAATATCAACCTTGCTACACTTAACCTTAACAATATCACCTAGTTTGTATATCTTCTTTGTTCTCTCTCCAATTAAAGAAAGATGAGCTTCATCATATACATAATAGTCATCATCTAGAGAACTAATATGAACTAACCCTTCAATTGTATTTGAAAGTTCAACAAACATTCCAAAGTTAGTAACTGAAGATACCATACCTTCAAATTCTTCTCCAATTCTATCAAGCATATACTCAGCCTTCTTTAAATCATCAACTTCTCTTTCTGCATCCTGTGCAATTCTTTCTGTTTCTGATGATTGCTTTGAAGCATAGTCAACTGATGTTGTTAATGCTTTTATTCTCTTTTCATCTATCTTTCCATTAATTTGTTCCTTGATAATTCTATGAATCTGTAAATCTGGATATCTTCTTATTGGAGAGGTAAAATGACAATAATATTTTGCTGCTAATCCAAAGTGACCAGTACACTCTGGTGAATATCTAGCTTGCATCATTGAACGTAATAAAAGCGTACTTACTACAGTTTCTTCCTTCTTTCCTTTTACCTTTTCTAACACCTCTTGAAGATTTCTTGGGTGAACTTCTTGACCCCATCTAATTGCATAGCCTAGATTGTATACAAACTCCTTAAACTTATCTAACTTTTCATCATCTGGATTTTCATGAACTCTATATACAAAAGGTAAATGAGTCCAGAACATATATTCAGCAATTGTTTCATTACAAACAAGCATAAATTCTTCAATAATTCTATTTGCAATAGCTCTTTCATATGGCTTAATTTCAATAGGTTTACCTAACTCATTAAGAATTATTTTACTTTCTTCAAAGTCAAAGTCTATTGCCCCTCTTTTACTTCTCTTACTATTTAAGATACCCCAAAGCTCTTCCATGGCCTTAAAGTCATCATATAAATAATCATACTTCTTAATTAACTCTTCATCACCATCTTTTAGAATCTTTGTTACATCTGTATAAGTCATTCTTTCATTTGTTCTTATTATACTTTCAACAATTTCATGGTCTAAAACTTTACCATTTTGGTCAATTGTCATTATACAACTTAACGTTAATCTATCCACTTTAGGATTTAATGAACATATTCCATTTGATAATTGCTTTGGTAGCATAGGAATAACTCTATCTATTAAGTATACTGATGTACCTCTTTTTAAAGCTTCCTTATCTAACGGATTTTTTTCTCTTACATAGTGAGAAACGTCTGCAATATGAACACCTAACTTATATCTTCCATTTTTAAGCCTTTCTATTGATACTGCATCATCTAAGTCCTTTGCATCCTCACCATCAATAGTGACCATTCTTACATCTCTTAAATCAACTCTTCTTTTATATTCTTTTGCATCTATTTCTTCTGATATATTTTCAGCAAATCTTAAAACTTTTTCAGGGAATTCTTCAGGAAGTCCATGCTTCTTAATTATTGTTAATATATCTAATCCTTTTTCTCCCTTTTGTCCTAGAATATCAACAACAACACCTTCGGCGCTTCTTCTTGTCTCTGGCCATTTAGTAACTTCTACAATTACTACATCCCCCTCTTGAGCACCATTCTTATCTTTTTTAGAAACAAATATATCCCCTGTTAATCTAACATCCTCTGGAATAACAAATCCAAAATTTCTACTATCTTCATACGTTCCTATTATTCTTTTGTTATTTCTTTTTAAAACTTGGACAACTTCACCTTCTCTTTTTCTTCCTACTTTGTCCTCACTTATTACTTGCGCAATTACTGTATCTCCATTCATTGCTCCATTTGTTGCTGAGGCTGGAATGAATACATCCTTTTCATTTGCATCTTCTGGTATTAAAAATGCAAACCCTTTTGGATGAGCTTGAAATCTTCCTGTAATTAGTCCCATTCTTTCTGGAAGAGCAAATCTATCTTTTTTTGTTCTTACTATTGTCCCTTCCTTTTCCATTGTTTTCAAAGCCTTTTTAAAAGCCTTATATTCATCTTGCATTATATCAAAAACCGAAACTAATTCAGTAATGTCCATTGGTCTATAAGCTTCTTCTCTCATAAAGCTTATAACTGTTTGTTTAATTCCCATATTTTATCCTCCATTTAAATATCTTATATTATATTATAGACATCTAAATACTATTTTACTCTTTATATTCTTACTTTAACTTAAAGAAATCATCTTTTATTTCTCCATTTAAACTTGGTGATAAAGCATTTAAGTCATTTAATATTTTCACCCTCATATCACCACTTGCAGGTGTTGGCTTATAATCATTTTTATAATCCACTGAACTAATTGAAGTTGGTATTACTTTATAAGATGTGTCTACTACCTTTTCATTCTCAAAGTTAAACTTCATTTGAAGTATAAAAGTTCTTTTATCACTTGGATTTGAATTACCACCAAAACTAAAGTTTGCTAATGAATATGCTATAAGTTTACCCTTATAGTTTTCCATACTTTGAATTACATGAGGATGTGAACCTAACACCATATCTGCACCACTATCTATTGAATACCTTGCAAGGTTCTTTTGTGTTTCATTGGGCTTGCTTTCTCTTTCAACTCCCCAATGAAAATATGGTATTACTACCGATGCGCCTTGACTTCTTAATTCATCAATATCACTTTTTATTTTATTTCTAAGTTCTTTAGTATCATTCCATCCTTGATATCCTAAGAAACCAAATTTAATTCCTTTAACATCTGTTAATATCTTGTATCCTTCTCCAAAAAACTCAACATTTCCATCCTTAAGAGTAGCTACCGTATCTTCAAATCCTTGCTTTCCATAATCATAAATGTGATTATTTGAAATTGTAACACCTTCAATTCCACCTTTAGTTAGTATATTTACATATTCCTTTGGTCCTTTAAAATGAAATACAGTACCTGTCCCTTTATCCTTTTTGGTTGTTGCATCTGTAAAAGGATTTTCTAAATTAACAATTGTATAGTCATCTTTACTAAAAATGTCATAAACATTTTTAAATAAATAAGAGTAGTCATTTCCTACATTTTTTACCGCAGTTGGCAAACTAGTAGCTTGGTTAAATTTCGTATCTGTGCCTAACGTACAATCCCCTGCTGCTGAAATTACTACTTCTGTTTTAACAAGCTTATTTTTTTCTTCTTCCTCTTGCTTCTTCTTACCTTCTTCCGCTTCTAACCTCTGTTCTTCTTCTATTTTCTTTTGATTATTATCATCTATTTTATTATATATTACTACTCCCCCAGCAATAATTCCTAATAAAAGGATGCTAATAACAATAACCTTAACATTTTTATTTTTTTTTGCCCTTCTCTTTCTTCTCTCCATTCTCATATCCCCCTAGAACTTAAGTAATTAAATGTTTTAAATTTATTTAAAGAAAAAAGACTGCTCAATGTAGCAGCCTAAACTTCTATTTTACTAAATTTAATGCAATAGTATTAATAGCAAATAAAGCCATAGATACTACAGTTGTTCTTGCAATTAAAACTTCCTTTGTTCTTGACTTATTCTTAGCAAAGAATGATTCATTCTTACTACCTTGAATTAATCCACTTAAAGCATCTGACTTACTTGGTTGAAGAAAAATAGAAACTATTACAACTGCTCCTAAAATTACCTCTGTTACAAATAAGAAATTTTCCATGAGAACACCTCCTGCCATATTATACACTTATAATGACATAATTACATAAAATTATATTAACATATTCCTTTATACGTTACAAGTAAAATGGAAATTTTTCTTACTTTCTACTTTAAATATAATAAGGGATTCTATTAAATAGAACCCCTTAAAAATATTATTTCTTTATATTAAAGAATGTCTTCTTTCCTCTGTATTCTGCTACATCATCTAATTCTTCTTCTATTCTAATTAATTGATTATACTTAGCAACTCTTTCTGATCTTGCTGGTGCTCCTGTCTTGATTTGACCAGCATTTACAGCTACAACTAAATCAGCTATTGTTGTATCTTCTGTTTCACCAGATCTGTGAGAAATAACAGCTGTCATTCCAGCTCTATTTGCCATTTCAATAGCATTTAAAGTTTCTGTTAAAGTTCCTATTTGATTTAATTTAATTAAGATTGAGTTTGCAACCCCTTTCTTAATTCCTGTTTCTAATCTCTCAGTATTAGTAACAAATAAATCATCACCAACTAATTGTACCTTCTTACCTAATCTATCAGTAATCAGTTTCCATCCTTCCCAGTCTTCTTCTGCCATACCATCTTCTATTGATATAATTGGATATTTATTTACCCAATCTTCTAAGAAGTCAACCATTTCAGCAGCTGTTAAAGTCTTTCCTTCATTTTCTAAAACATACTTACCATCTTTATAGTATTCTGATGAAGCAGCATCTATTGCAATAAACATATCTTTTCCTGCTTTATATCCTGCTTTTTCTATTGCCTCAATTATTACTTGAATAGCTTCAACATTTGATTTTAAGTTTGGTGCAAATCCACCTTCATCTCCAATAGCTGTTGAATATCCTTTTTCATGAAGTGTTTTCTTTAATGTGTGATAAACCTCTGCACACATTCTTAATGCTTCACTAAAGTTTGCTGCTCCAACTGGCATAACCATAAACTCTTGTAAATCTACTGAGTTATCCGCATGAGAACCCCCATTTATTATATTCATCATTGGAACTGGTAATACTTTCGCATTTACTCCTCCAACATATTGATATAGTGGAATTCCTAAATAGTTAGATGCTGCTTGTGCTATAGCTAAAGATACTCCTAATATAGCATTTGCTCCTAATTTCCCTTTATTATCTGTTCCATCTAATTCAATTAATAACTTATCAATATACGTTTGATCAAATACATTTAATCCAATAAGCTCATCAGCTATTACATCATTAACATTTTCTACAGCCTTTAGAACCCCTTTTCCTAAGTATTGAGATTTATCTCCATCTCTTAATTCTACAGCTTCATATATTCCTGTTGATGCTCCTGATGGAACTGCCGCTCTCCCCATTGTACCATCTTCTAAATATACCTCTACTTCTACTGTTGGAAAACATCTTGAATCTAAGATTTGTCTTGCAACAACGTCAACAATTTCTACAAAATTTTTCATATTAATCCTCCTTTGCTTTTTACCCTGCCTTTTTATTATCTCTATTTTCTCTAATAGTATTACTTAAAAATTTGGGAATTATGCATTTATTTAATTTTAAAAACAATTTTTTCTCCTTGTATATTCTTTATGATATTATTATAATGCATCTAATTGAAAATTCAAATCAATTAATAATAATTATTTGTTACTTTTTCGTTAACTTCTCTTTTTTCTCCTTAAAATACTTTTCCAGTCCATCTTCCCACTGTTTTTTTTGATTCTTATCAATTTCTTCTATGTAATCTAGAAACTCATCTAAGCAGCCTAAACTTTTTAATCCCTTCATTAAATGCCTTGGAAATTTAACTTTTCTCTTATAACATCCCTTTGGGTCAATTAATTTTAAATCCTCGTTATCATTAATTACATAAATATCTCTACATCTTGTATCAATTTTAGTAAATCCTAACCTTTTAAATTCCTCAAGCATTTCATAAATATTATTTGTAATTCTTCTACTTAGTCCATTCTTTTTTATATATTTATCTAATTGCTCACCATAAACCATTTCTCTAATTATGTATTTATCTCCAAACTTTTTTATTTTAGGGAAGTATTTTGAATCTTTTACTTTTAGTAAAATACTACTTTCATCCTTACATATTTTTTCTTCATAAAAAATTTTTATCAATAAATTTCCAGGCAATCTATATACTAAGCCGTTGTTGCCTTCTCCCAAAAGCTCTCCATGTCTAAATAATATTTCAGTTTTCTCATCTATATCAACTGAGTATCCATGAGTTTTTTTCATACAAACCCCTCCAACACTTTTTAATATATAAATATGCTTATTACTTAAAATATTTCATATATTTTAATATAAAAAGCCTTAAGGAAAGATTCCTTAAGGCTTTTTATATATTATTTAACTATTAAACATTCCCCTGACATTTCAGCTGGAACTTCTAATCCCATTTCATTTAACATTGTTGGAGCAATATCAGCAAGTTTCCCTGCCTTTAAGCTTCTTCCATCAATGTTGTTACTTACCCATACAAATGGAACTGGTTCAACAGTATGTGCTGTAAATGGATTCCCTGTTGAGAAATCAATCATAGTTTCAGCATTACCATGGTCAGCAGTAATAAACACTGTTCCATCTTTTTCTAATACTTTATCTACAACTTTTCCAAGACAAGTATCTACAGTTTCAACAGCCTTAATCGCTGCATCAATAACCCCTGTGTGTCCAACCATATCTGGGTTAGCATAGTTTAATATAACCATGTCATATTTATCTTGATCTAATCTGTTTATTAATTCTTCAGTTACTTCAAATGCACTCATTTCTGGCTTTAAGTCATAAGTTGCAACCTTTGGTGATGAAATAAGAGCTCTATCTTCACCATCATTTTCTTTTTCTACTCCCCCATTAAAGAAGAAAGTAACGTGAGCATACTTTTCAGTCTCTGCTATTCTTAATTGATTTAATCCCTTACTTGCAACATATTCACCTAAAGTGTTAGTTAATGTTTGAGGTTTGTTAGCTACGTGAACCCCCTCTAAAGTACTATCATATTGAGTCATTGTTACGAATGTAAGATTTAATGCTTCCCTCTTGAATCCATCAAACTCTTTATCATTTATAGCTCTTGTTATTTCTCTAGCTCTATCTGGTCTAAAGTTGAAGAATATAACTGAATCTCCATTGCTTATTTTAGCAGTTGGTTTTTCATCATTTAATATAACAGTTGGTAATACGAATTCATCTGTCTTATTGTCATGGTATGAGCTTTCTATAGCTTCCACTGCTGATGTTGCAGTTTCCCCTTGACCAAGAACTAATGCATTGTATGCAAGTTCAACTCTTTCCCATCTGTTATCTCTATCCATTGCATAGTATCTTCCTGAAATTGTAGCAAGCTTTCCTACTCCAACTTCAGCCATCATTTCTTCAGTTTTAACTATGAAGTCTTTACCTGATGATGGTGCAACGTCTCTTCCATCCATAAATGCATGAACATATACCTTTTCTAATCCATTTTTCTTAGCTAGTTGTAAAAGACCCTTTAAGTGATCGATGTGTGAGTGAACTCCACCATCTGATAATAATCCCATTAAGTGTAAAGCTGTGTTATTTTTCTTAGCATTTTCAACAGCTAAAACTAACGCTTCATTTGTGAAGAAATCTCCATCTTGAATAGCCTTTGTTATTCTTGTTAATTCTTGATATACAATTCTTCCTGCTCCAATGTTTAAGTGACCAACTTCTGAGTTACCCATTTGTCCTTCTGGAAGTCCTACACTCATTCCACTTGCTTGAAGTTGTGCACTTGGATATTCTTTTACTAATCTATCGTAATTTGGTTTGTTTGCTGCTTCTACAGCATTTCCATCTGATTTTGGTGCAATACCAAACCCATCTAATATCATTAACATTACTGGTTTCTTTGACATGTTCTTACCTCCACTTTGTACCACGTATAATAACATATTATTATTATCTTCTTTAATCTTCGTTTATATTATACAATAAGAAAACTTTTTGAACAATAACGCTTATGTAAAGTAAACATTTGCAGTTAAAAATTTTTTGATAATTCTAATTTTTCCTTAATTTCCTTAAAAAACTCCCAAGGAAAAATTCCTTGAGAGTTAATTTACACATTAGCTAACTCTTAGAAGTTAACGATTTGTGAGAAATCTGAAGCAACTAATGAAGCTCCACCAACTAAAGCACCATCGATATCTGACATATCCATTTGTCCTTTAATTGTGTTTGGCTTAACTGATCCACCGTATTGGATTCTTACTTTATCAGCAACTTCTTTCCCAAACATTTCAGCTAATATTCCTCTTATTGCTTTTATTGTTTCATTAGCTTGCTCATCAGTAGCAGTCTTCCCTGTTCCAATAGCCCAGATTGGTTCATAAGCTATTACAACTTTTTCTGCTAAATCAGATGATAAACCTTCTAAATCAGCTTTAATTTGAGCTCCTACAACTTCATTAGTTGTTCCGTTTTCTCTTTGCTCTAAAGATTCTCCACA
Organism: Clostridium sp.; assembly: GCA_051650705.1. Classification (GTDB taxonomy): domain Bacteria; phylum Bacillota; class Clostridia; order Clostridiales; family Clostridiaceae; genus Clostridium. Next base: position 35,913 of record JBOFQV010000258.1, on the reverse strand, counting down.
GCAAAGGATTGGAGTGATGTTGTGAGCAAATGCAGCCTTAACCTTCTTGTTTAAAGCTTCATCTGTTTCGTTGAAGTATTCTCTTCTTTCACTGTGTCCTAAAACAACATAGCTAACTCCCATAGCTTCAAGCATTCCTGGAGCAACTTCTCCTGTGAAAGCTCCCTTTTCTTCAAAGTGCATGTTTTGTGCAGCTATTTTAATGTTTGAACCAGCAGCAGCCTTTAATGCAGCATCTAAGCATACAAAAGTTGGGCAGATAACTACGTCACAAGTAGCATCCTTTACTAATTCTTTTAATTCATTTATTACTTTAACAGCTTCATCTGGAGTGTAGTGCATCTTCCAGTTTCCAGCTATAATCGCTTTTCTCATTGAAATCACCTCATATATTTAGTTAAGAGTGAAAAGGTAAAAGTGAAAAAGTTTCACCCCTACCCTTACCCCTTACTTATTATCTATTAACTATTATTTATCGTTTAATGCAGCTATTCCTGGTAATACTTTACCTTCTAAGAATTCTAATGAAGCTCCACCACCTGTTGAGATGTGAGTCATTTTATCACCAAATCCTAAGATGTTAACAGCAGCAGCTGAGTCTCCTCCACCGATAACTGTTGTAGCATCTGCATCAGCCATAGCCTTAGCAACTGCAATTGTTCCCATGTTGAAGTTTTCGAATTCGAATACTCCCATTGGTCCGTTCCAGATAACAGTCTTAGCATCTCTAACAGCTTCTGCATAAAGAGCTTCTGTCTTTGGTCCGATATCTAATCCCATGAATCCTGCTTCTATATTTTGATCTTCAGTAACCTTAGCTTCTACATCTTTAAATTCTGCAGCAATTCTGTGGTCTACTGGTAAAAGGAACTTAACTCCCTTTTCTTCTGCCTTCTTAACCATTTCTAAAGCATACTCTAATCTATCTTCTTCTACTAATGAGCTTCCGATTTGGTACCCTTGAGCTTTTAAGAATGTGTAAGCCATTCCTCCACCAATGATTATAGTATCAACTTTATCTAAAAGGTTGTTGATAACAGCAATCTTGTCTGAAACCTTAGCTCCACCTAATATAGCAACGAAAGGTCTAACTGGTGCATTAACAGCTTCTCCTAAGAACTTTAATTCTTTTTGAATTAAGTATCCACATACAGCAGTATCTACAAACTTAGTAACCCCTTCAGTTGATGAGTGAGCTCTGTGTGCAGTTCCGAACGCATCATTTACATAAACATCACAAAGACTAGCTAATTCTCTTGATAAGTCTTCTCCGTTCTTGCTTTCTTCTTTTCTGCATCTTGTATTTTCTAATAATACAACATCTCCGTTGTTCATTTCAGCAACAGCCTTCTTAGCGTTATCTCCAACAACTTCTTCATCTCTTGCAAAAACAACTTCTTTTCCTAACATTTCGCTTAATCTTGTAGCAACTGGTGCTAATGATTTTGAAGCGTCTTTTCCTAAGTGTGAGCAAAGAATTACCTTAGCTCCCTTTTCAACTAAGTACTTAATTGTTGGAAGAGCTCCATTTAATCTGTTTTCATCAGTTATAACTCCGTCCTTTAATGGAACGTTGAAGTCACATCTTACTAATACTCTTTTACCTTCAACTTGAACATCTTCAATTGTTTTCTTATTAAAGTTCATTGCTTTCACCTCTTAAATTTATTTTATTAATATACATTTTTAAAAAAGTCTGGCCTCATAGCCATAAGCACTATAAAACCAGACTTTACTACTGAATTAAAATCTATTTAATTCTATTTTTAAAAACTATTAAGCTAATTTAGCGAAGTAGTTTAAAGTTCTTATTAATTGGTTAGTGTATGACATTTCGTTGTCGTACCATGAAGCAACCTTAACTAATTGAGCTCCGTTAACTTCCATAACTCTTGTTTGAGTAGCATCGAATAATGAACCGAAAGTAATTCCGATGATATCTCCTGAAACTAATTCTTCTTCAGTGTATCCGAATGATTCGTTAGCAGCTTCTTTCATTGCAGCGTTAACTTCTTCAACTGTAACGTTCTTTCCTAAGTTACAAACTAATTCAGTTAATGAACCAGTTATAACTGGAACTCTTTGAGCTCCTCCATCTAACTTACCTTTTAATTCTGGAATAACTAATCCGATTGCCTTTGCAGCTCCAGTTGAGTTTGGAACTATGTTAGCAGCAGCAGCTCTAGCTCTTCTTAAGTCACCCTTAGCGTGAGGACCATCTAATGTATTTTGGTCATTAGTGTAAGCGTGGATTGTAGTCATGAATCCTTTTTCGATTCCGAACTTGTCGTTTAATACTTTAGCCATTGGAGCTAAACAGTTTGTAGTACATGAAGCACCTGAAATAACTGTTTCTGATCCATCTAAAATTTCTTGGTTAGTGTTGTAAACAACTGTCTTGATATCTCCAGTTGCAGGAGCTGATATAACAACCTTCTTTGCTCCAGCTTGTAAGTGTAATCCAGCCTTTTCTTGTGAAGTGAAGAATCCAGTACATTCTAAAACGATGTCTACTCCTAATTCTCCCCATGGTAAATCAGCAGGGTTTCTTTCTGCAGTAACTTTGATTTCCTTTCCGTTAACTACGAAAGCACCTTCTTTAACTTCGATTTCACCATCGAATCTTCCTTGTGCTGAATCATATTTGAATAAGTGTGCTAAAGTCTTAGCATCTGTTAAATCGTTAATTGCAACAACCTCTAATTCAGGATTGTTAATCATTAATCTTAATGCTAATCTTCCTATTCTTCCAAAACCATTAATAGCTACCTTTTTCATGTAACTTACCTCCTAAAAATGTTTTTTATAAAATAAATTTTTTATAAACTAATTAATTTGTTTACTCAATATTTCATACATCAAGCGTGCAGCTGCCTCATCTGTAACAAGTACACAGTTCTCATCATTTAACTCTGTAGAAATAATCGAGTCTACTTTATTTTTCCCACCAGCTACTGCAATATGCGTATTATTTTTTCTTGCATTATAAATGTGCAATCCAAGATTGTTAGTTTCTTCTATCAATCTAGAGTTTTTGTCAAAGTAGCAACCAAATGCTTCTCCAACTGCACCTAAATTTTGTAGCCTGTTTACATGCTCTTCTGAAACTCCTCTTTTTTGAGCCATTTCAATAGCATTCCCTATACCATAAATCAGAATATCTGCCTTATGAATATTTTCAATTACTTCTTTTATTGCCTGCTCTTTTGATAGAGTATCTAATAGTTCTAAACTTAGATTTTCAGGAATATGAAGCATTCTATATGAACCATTTAACTTTTTTGCAAGTGTAGCAGCTAAGGTATTTGCTTGTGTTTCCACTTTCCTTCCCATTCCACCTCTTGCTGGTAGAACTAATACATTTGATACATTATTTATTTTAGGAAACTCTTCTACAACAGCCTTTATAGTGCCTCCACCAGTTAAAGCTATTATATTATTATCTTTAATCAAATCCTTTAAATAATTTGAACAAGCTTTTCCTAAATCCTTTAATATTGTACCATTTTCTTCAACATCTCCTGGAACAATTATTACCTTCTTTACATTTAGAAGCTTTTTTAAATCATCTTCTATTTCTGAAAGACCTTTTAGTTCATGAATAAATTCCTTTAACTCATTTACTATTTCTTCCCCTTGAGGAGTAACACTCATTCCTGCAGTATTAATATTTATTAGTCCTTGTGAATTTAAAAAGTTAATCTCTGTCCTTACAATCCTCTCACCTAGGTTGAGTTGATTTGCTAAAATCCTTCTTCCTATTGGTTGATTGTAATAAATAGTCCTAAGTACATTGTATCTTTTTTCGAGTACATCTACAAGTTCAGGAACTATCCTCATTTGTAATCTTAATATTTCCTGCAACTCCAACACTCCTTTGGTCTAAAAACGTCCCACTAACTTTTTATGTGTCCCACATCTACTATTATAAAACACCTTTCCAAAATTTTAAAGGGTAAATTAAAATTTTTTTGAAAATATTTCTTTAAGTCCCAATGGACTTAAAGAAATTCCTATATTCTCTTTCTTTTACTTGAAGATTTAATTCCCATTTCCTCTCTATATTTTGCAACAGTTCTTCTAGATATATTCACATTTTTTTTATTTAGTTCATCAGAAATGTATTGATCAGATAATGGCTTTCTTCTATCTTCACTCTCTACTAGCTCTTTAATCATATTTTTAATAGTTAATATTCCAGTGTCATCACCACTTTTAGATGTTATACCATTAATAAATAAATCCTTTATTTTTATTGTACCAAAATCAGTTAATATATATTTTTCCTTTATTGCTCTACTTATTGTAGATTCATGAAGTGCTAATTCTTCACTTATCTCTTTTAACGTCATAGGTGTTAATGCTTCTTTTCCATTTTCAAAAAAATTGTTTTGCTTTTCAATTACTTTTTCAAGCACTCTATATAGCGTGTTTCTTCTTTGTTCCACACTCTTTATAAGAAACATAGCCTTATTTATTTTTTCTTTTACATAATCAGATGCCTGTCCATTTTCTTCGTTTCTTATTATCTTCTTATATTCTTCATTAATTGATAACTTAGGTATTAAGGAATCATTCATTATAATTAAATGCTCACCATTGATTTTTCTAATTTGAGCATCAGGTATAACAAAATTAACCTCTTCCCCTGTATAAAACCCTCTAGATGGTTTTGGTTCAAGCTTTCTAATTATATCTCCGTATCTTTGTGCTTCTCTTGGCGATATATTTAGTTCTTTTCCCACTAAATTATATTTTGCATCTGCAACCTCTTGAAGATAATTTTCTATAATTTCTTTTAATATGTCATTCATTAGATTTAACTTTGTTAATTGAATAGTTAAGCATTCTTTTAAGTTCCTAGCTCCTATTCCATAAGGCTCAAGATTTTGTATGATATTTAAGCACTCTTCACCTAATGAATTTTTGATGTTTAACTCATTACAAATATCATTTATTGAAACCTCTAAATATCCTTTTCCATCTAAATTTTCAATAATATAATCACAAATTATTTTTTGATATTTATCTAAATTCTCTTCTAAAATTTGTTCATGTAAAAATTCCTTTAAGGATTTTTTTTCACTAATAAACATAAATGGACTAATTTCATTTTCATCATTTGAATAATCGCCATAACTGTAACTTGAATAATTATCAAATTCTAAGTACTTAATTAACTCCTTATGGTCAATCTTATCTTTTTCTTCTCTTCTTTCAGAAAGATTAGAAGTTTCACCCTCTTTTAAATCTAAAATAGGATTTTCTTGAAATTCTTTATCTATATACTCTCTCAATTCATTAATAGGCATTTGTAAAACTTTTATTGATAACTGCATTTCATGTGTTAATTTTAATTTCTGTTCTTGTGTTAAATTAACTAATAAATCCATCTTCATATGTAAATACCCACCTCACCTTTTGTAAACATTTTCTTTAATTATAGTATAGATGCTTTTCTACTAAAATTTCAAGTAAAATATATTTCAAAATATTATATAAGTATATAAAAAAGTGATAAGCCTTAACTTATCACTTAAAATTTATTCACAAGCAAAGAATATTCCTGATGCATGGTTACCAGCATGTATCCCTACTGCACACCCTATTTTTGCTTCTATATATTCTATATTATTTTCTTCTAAATATGTTCTAATTGGATTTATAACGTCATCTGCTTCCAGGTTTGCTAATATTACTGGTAGTCCTTCTTTATGTCCAAAGTTTTCAAGATCACTTAGTATTCTCTTACTAGCCTTTTTACTTCCTCTTACCTTGTCCTTAACTGCCATAACTCCATCTTTTACTTCTAGAATTAATCTTATACCTAAAACACCAGTAATTACACTTACAGCCTTTGGTATTCTTCCACCCTTTACTAAGTGGTCTAAGGATTCAAAGCTTAATGAGCTCATAACCTTTGATTTAAATTCTTCTATTTCTTTTGCAATTTCAGCTATTGGCATTCCTGAATCTCTTAACTTTGTAGCTTGAAGTATTATTAATCCAAGACCAAAAGTAATTGTTTGTGAATCTATTACAAATATATCTTCACTTCCTACCATTTCTTTTGCTAAACAGGCTGAATTATATGTACCACTCATTCCAGAAGACATTGATATGGTTAATATCTTATAACCTTCTTTAAGATATTTCTCAAACATATCAACAAATCTATTTGGAGTTATTTGAGCTGTTGTTGGGAATATATCCCCTTCTTCAACTCTTCTAAAAACTTCTGGCAATTGTATTTCTACTCCATCTAAATAACTTTCTTCTCCAAAATTTATTAAGACTGGCATAACTTCAACATCTAATTTTTCTAATATTTCTTTAGGTAAATCAACAGTACTATCTGTGATAATTTTTATTTTTTCCATCCCTAAAATGTCCTCCATTTATTTCATATTTGGGAAGCCAATTTGTCGTAAACCTTCATATACAACTATTGCAACTGTATTTGATAGATTTAAACTTCTAGCACTTGTATTTATCATTGGTACCCTTATTCCTGAAAGCGACTCATGAATATTTTGTGGCACTCCTGATGATTCTCTTCCAAACATTATAAAGTCTCCTTCTTGGAATTCAACCTCATCGTAATGAGTGCCACCATGGGTTGTTCCTAAGAATATTCTCTCATTACCGTATTTATTTATAAATTCTTCATAACTTTCATGCACTTCTAACTCTAGTTCACTCCAATAATCTAACCCAGCTCTTTTTAAATGCTTCTCATCTAATGTAAACCCTAGTGGCTTGATTAAGTGTAATTTAGAATTTGTTAATACACAGGTTCTTGCAATATTCCCTGTATTTTGTGGTATCTCCGGTTGATATAAAACTATATTAAAGTTCATATTTACTCCTCCATTTTACATATGGCTAAAAAGCAAAATAAGATGAACTATTGTTCATCTTATTTATATAATCCTATTACTAAAATGATACTACACTCAAAGTATTTAGTCAAAGTATTTATTTACATAATAATTACTCTCTATTTAATATAAACTTTTCTATAACCTTTGCTACTCCATCTTGATCATTAGTATCTGTTATATACTTAGCTTTTTTCTTTACAGCATCTATTCCATTTCCCATTGCTACACCAAGCCCAGCAAATTCTATCATAGAAACATCATTTTCATTATCTCCAATACAAATAATTTCTTCTTTATTTATATTTAACCTCTTTGCAAGCTCTCTAACTGCATTTCCTTTTGACACATTTGCACTATTAATTTCTAAACTTCTTCTTCCTCCACCAAAGGTCACTAAGTTATTATTATTTTTTAATTCAGCTCTAAAGCTTGAAATTTTCTTTGAGTTGAAAGAGAATAAAATGCACTTTAATATATCACCATCATATTTTCTTAAGGTTTCTTCCCACTTTTTTCTCCCTGATACCCTAATCACCTTAGTTTTATAATCCGGATGATGAGTGTTTCCCATAACTCTTTTTCCCGCTAAATAACTAATATAGCTATTTGCAATTATAGTATCTGATGTGTGAAAGTGAGCAACTATATTATATTTATCAATTAAATCTAATAAATCTATACTATTTTCATAACTTAATGGGCATTCATATATTACCTCTTCTTTTTTAAGTTCCCTTATTACAGCTCCATTAGCTGCAATTACTGGTGTTTCAACGCCTAATATATGTGAATAAAAAGCTGCATTACTAAACAATCTTCCTGTTGTAACAACCACCTTTACTCCAAGTTCATGTGCTTCTTTTATAGCATTTTTACTTCTTTTAGTAATTCCTTTTGTTGAACTTAATAATGTTCCATCCATATCAATACAAATCATTTTATACTTCATATTTTTATCCTTTCAATACCCATTTTCATTGTATTTATATTATAACTAATAATCTTAATATTTTAAAGCAAGCATTTTTCTCTTATGTTATACAAGTGTTAAATATAAATAAAAAATGCCTCATAAATTCTTATGAGACATTTATCCTTTATTCTGCTGGTGCTTCAGCAGGTGGTGTAGTTGGTGGCGTTGGCGCCACCTTCTTTGTTCCTTTTCTAATTACAGTATCAGTTGTTTGGTAAGTATCCGTTGCAATTAACTCTCTTGAAATCTCCTTACCATTTTCATAAGTAATTTGATATGACTTAACTACATAACCAGTCATCCCTCTACTCTCTGTAACTGTTTTTCCTTCTTCTAAGTTAGGGTCATCTATAGTCTTTACAGTTGGTGGAATAGTCTTTATGATTTCATTAGCCATATCATAAGTTCTATTTCCTTTTTCCTCAACATTTCCATAAATATTGAATATAACTTGATTATTAACAACCTTACCTTCAATATATATTGGTGAATCATAAGTATTCTTAAACTTATAATCTATATATCCCCATGCAATAGTTGCATCTAATCCTGGCTCTGAATACCCAACTGTCATTGAGTGATTTCTTCTCTCAACACTTCTAATATTCGCTTTCATTACAGCTCTGTAAAGCGTTGTTGATACTTGGCAAATACCTCCACCAATATCAGTTTCAACTTTTCCATTTGAGTAAACTGGAGCTTCCTTGTATTTACTCTTATCTGTTTGAGATGCATCACTAAAGCTAAAAATTTCACCTGGCATTAATAATGTTCCATTTGCAAATCCTGTTGCCACAGATACATTAGTTTTTCTTTCTGCTGTTGAGCTTGCAACACTAGTTTGGTGTGTTCCTAATATTCCATTCACTTTAGAAAGTGCTTCCGCTGTAACCTTCGGTGTTGCTGTTTCATATTCTAATGAAATTACAGTCTCCTCATTAACCTTACCGTTAATTCCACCTTTTAATGCTTCAGTTAACTTCTCATCATTAATTTTTAATCCATTTACCTCAGGAGTTATAGATATCTTACCTCCATCAATTGAAAGCTTTGCATCCTTTGGAGCCACATTAACTTTAGACTTTATTTCTTTCTCAATATTGCTTAAAGTTTCTTCATCATAACTAAAAGATAATTCCAAATCATATTTTTTATTGTCTTTATTTTTTATATAAGATTTTTGACTAAATATACTATCTTCCTTACCATATGAAATTGCTTCATTTGTAGCTTTTTCTATATCATAAGAAGGATTTATTTTTGAATAACTAATTTCTGATTTCTTATCTTCAACTGAAACTATTATTTTTTTATCATTAATCTTGTCTACATAGTTTTCAGTCAGTAAAGTAGTTGCTTCCTCTTTAGTCTTACCACTAAGGTCTACCCCTCCAACTGTTACTCCTGGATATACCTTATCTTGCCAAGCTTCAACCTCACTCTTTATTGATGCTCCATATGCCGCTCCACCAGCTCCTATAGCAATAACCACAGCTAGTCCAGCTATAAGATACTTTTTGTTTTTTGACACAAATTCTTTTACACCAAAAGATTTTTTATTTTTTTCCACAGCACAATCCCCCTTTCGAAGTTATTTTATTATAAAAAAATTATAAATACTATTTCCATTCTATTATATATTAGTAAAGCTAAAAATATAAGTAGTTATGTGTAATTTTATAACACATTTAAAAGGTATTTTTGTTATTATGTACTAAAAAGTACAAAGCAGAAGAAAGTTATCTCTTCTGCCCTCAAATTTATTATAACGTAACCTTTGTTCTTTCTTTTGATGTTTCACCGTCATAATCAAAAGCTTCTATACTTATAGTCACCTTTTGATTTGTATCTATTCCTAATTGATTTATTTTTATTTTAAAAGATGTATCTTCTTTATCTACTGTTCCAATCCAATTTCCATTAGCAAATAAATTATAACCTAATAAATCAACATCAGTATTTTTATTCCATGATATCACTAAGTTATTACCATTTTTAACAACCTTTAAACCTTTTACTGATCTTGGTTGAATCAATAAATCTATACTATTTGGTCCCCAATTTGCATCAACTGGATTTCCAACACCTTTAACTGTTTGACTCTCACTATATTGCCAAATTCTCCACCTCTTCCATCCTCCTGCATCAGGTGGAAATAGTGGATTAGATGGAACGCTTGTATACATAGCTATCCATAATGGCATATTTTTTAATGGATATCCGTCTCCTGGCACTTTAAAGTCATTATACAGGTCTATAAAGAATAACCCTGTATAAAGCATTAATCTTCTTCTTGTTTTCTTCTCAAATCTTTTTCTAAATCTATCAATCCAATCGATTAAAGTTTTAGTAGTAATTGACTTATCTGTTGGAACTTCAACATCAAGTACCGGGAATAAATCTCCATAATCCTTATTTCCAAAGCCCTCTTGAAGTATTCTAATGAAATCATCACACTGTCTATCAGCATCTGTTAAATCATATGATGGCACGCCAAAATGATATGCTCCAACTGGAATTCCATATTGTCTACTAGCCTTTGCAAACTCCAAGAATTTTTTATCTACTCTAAATCTACCACTACCTGATCCTGATGATCTTAAGTACAAAAAATCAATTGTGGAAGCTAAAACATTAAATTGAACATTTTGAGTATATTCATTTATGTCTATTCCAAATAAACTTTGGGCATCTTTATTTTGCATAAACCCTCCAAATAATATTCTTATACCATATTAAGATATTATTTGGGGGATTTTTTGTTACAAATTATTTTTTCTCTACCTTTAGTCTTACATAAAAGTTTATATCATTCCCATAACATTCTGCCCAAATCTTCCCTCCATGCAACTCTACTATATTTTTAGATATTGCAAGTCCAAGTCCAGAGCCTCCTGATTCTGCATTTCTAGATTCATCTACTCTATAAAATCTATCGAATAATTTATCAAGCTTAGCTTCTTCAATATGATTTCCCTTATTCTTTATTGATATTGTTACACTTCCATTATTCTCATAAAGTCCAACAATAACTGTTCCTGGTTTATATGAGTACTTTATTGCATTTGTTAAAAGATTTTCAAAAACTCTAAGCATCTTGTTTATATCTACATTAACAAGAATTTTTTCATCTCTTAAAGTACTCATAACTTCTAAATCATTTTCCTCAAAAAGTGGTGTTAATTCATCTATTAATTGTGCAATGAATTCAACTATATTTACATTTACTTTGCTTATCTTAATTCCATTATTATTTAACTTTGTATATTCAAATAAGTCATCAATTAATATTTTTAACTTTTCAGCTTTATTAAATGCTATATCTAAATATTGATTCATTTCATTTTCATCTTTGTATCTTCTCTCTTTTATTAACCCTATATATCCCATTATTGATGTTAACGGTGTTCTTAAATCATGAGATACATTTGTAATTAAATCAGACTTTGTTTTCTCAGCCATTCTTTCTGCTTTAATTCTACTATTTATTTCACTTGCCATATTATTAATATTTATTGCCAAGTTACTAATCTCATCATTTCCCTTTTCCTCTATTTTATGATTTAATTGACCCTCTGCAATTATATTCAGCCCTAATGCAATTTGATCTAAATAAATCATTTTCTTGTTTGTAATAATAAGAAATATAGTTATAAATACTACTACTGATAAAAATAGAGCTAAAAATGAATTTTCAACTATATACTCTACTCTCTTGAGTTCAGCTCTTGGAATCTCAGAATAAATAAAATAATATCTATCCTCTTCAACCTTTAGAGGGTAAATATACATAACCTCTTGAGGTGCTCCTGTTTTTTCATACTTATCTGTATTATTTTTCATTACAGTAAATATATCTATTGATTTTTCTATTGCATTTGCAGTTTTATATATTACATTACCATCTAAATCTGTTATATAAGCTTTGGCATCACTTTTGACCTCTTGCTCTAAAACCTTTTTAAAATATGCCTCTCTATCAACTTGCATGCTTATTTCTGCATTAAGTTGTTCATTGATTCTGTTCCCATTATATTGAATATACTCATAATCATACTCAATATTATTAACAACCTCTGTTCTTCTAAGTATACCATTAGCAACACCATAAAATGCAAATGATGATATGAAACATAATCCTACTATAACCATAAGCTCAAACCTTATGCTCTTATCAAATTTGTTTTTAAGAAATCTTAAACCTTTATTCATAAGCGCATAAAGTTTTGTATTTTGAAACTTGTTTATCATTTTATTTAAAAGTTTAAACCTATTTTTCAATTTTATAACCAACCCCCCAAACAGTTTTTATAAACCTTGGCTTTCTTGGATTATCTTCAATTTTTTCTCTTATTTTTCTAATATGAACCATTACAGTATTATCTGACTCCATAAACTCTTGGTTCCAAACACTTTCATATATATTTTCTATTGAGAATACTTTCCCCCTATTTTTGGCTAATAAAGCTAATATATCAAATTCTGTTGGAGTTAATTTTATTTCATTATCAGATAGCTTTATTTCATGAGTTTCACAATTTATTGATAAATCCTCTATAACGATCAAATCATTATTTTCAACTTCACTTTGAGATGCTTTTGATTTAAACCTATAAAATCTTCTTAGCTGAGATTTTACCCTTGCAACAAGCTCTAAAGGATTAAATGGTTTTGTTAAATAATCATCAGCACCCATGTTTAGTCCCAATATTTTATCCATATCCTCTGATTTTGCAGATAACATTATTATTGGCATTTCTCTTTCTTCACGTATTCTCATACAAACTTCAATACCATTAACATTTGGCATCATTATATCTAATATCATCAAATCAAATTCTTCATTTTTTAACATTTCTAAAGCTTCAGCACCATCCTTAGCTTTAATAGTCTCATATCCTTCACCCTTTAAATATATTTCAACTAAATCTCTTATTTCCTTTTCATCATCAACAATTAAAACTCTCTCTCTATTCATACTTTTTCTCCTTATTTCCTACTATAAAATTATTTTATCCATATTTTCTTAAATTAAAAATACATAACTTCTTAACTTTTTCTTAATAACTTCTATTATATTATAAAATAAGGCGAGCCACAAAGCTCGCCTTACAAACTATCTCTTCTCTTTTAATGAAGTTTCAATTATTTTATCTAAAAGTTCACTAAAGCTCATATTAACGCCTTGTGCACTCTTTGGGAATAAGCTATTCTTAGTCATTCCTGGTAATGTATTAACCTCTAAAAGATAAGGAACTCCACCTTCTGCAATAATCATATCAACTCTTGCATATACTGAGCATTTTAATGCTCTAAATGTTTCAAATGCCATCTTTTCAACTTCTTCATGAAGTGTTTTATCAAGTTCTATTACAAATTCATCTGCTCCACCATCTTGGTACTTAGATGTAAAGTCAAAGAATTCTCCCTTTGGTTTAATTGCAACAATTGGATACATCTTGTTATCAAGAATTGGACAAGTAATCTCATCCCCTTTAATAAACTTCTCAATCATAACTTCGTTATCCCATTTAAAACCTTCTTTAACAGCTTCTAAAACCTCATCTTCATTTTTAATTATAAATGTTGCAACACTTGACCCTCCATGTGTAGGTTTTATTACAACTGGATATCCCATTTTCTTTATTTCTTCTAAATTCAACTCTTCTAAACATCTTAAATTAATCCATGGAGCTGTTCTCACTCCAGCAACATTTAAAAGACTTTTAGTCATATCCTTATCCATACACGCTGCACTACTTAATGGTCCACAACCTGAATAAGGGATGTTTAAAGTTTGTAATACTGATTGAACAGTCCCATCTTCTCCAAATTGTCCATGTAATGCAAGTAATGCAAAATCAATTCCACTAACCTTATTAATTATATCTTCTTTTTTATCTATAACAATTGGAACTACCTCATATTTATTTGTATCAATATGATTTACTATTGATTCACCACTTTTTAGTGATATTTCTCTTTCTGAGGATATTCCTCCCATTATAACGCCAATTTTCATTGTTTAAACCCTCCAAGATGTTATTCATTTTAACTAGCTTCATTATATCATTGTAAATTTTAAAATTAAAGAACCACAGTATTACCAAGTAATATATATAGTGGTATTATTCACTAATCTAATATTAAAATTGGATGCTAAATTATTAGCACCCAAGCAAACTACTTTAATTCTATTCCATACTGATTTTTGTATTGAGTTTTTAACTCCTTTATCTTACTATCTGTTTCTAATTTTATATCATATACACTTTTATTCATTTTTGCTATTGTCTCACTTCCAATACCGTCAGTTAAAACTGTTAATGTGTATGGCCTATCAGTGTAAATTATACCTGTATCATGTGCATATCCACCATTATCCCCTATTTTGTGTGCCACAATTTCATATGGAACATATTTATCTAATCTGTCGTGAAATACTGTCTTTTTCATATGGTCAATTATAACATCATATTGGGGATTATTATTTTTATTTTCATATAGTATTTTAAGTAATATTCCCAATTGTTTTGCATTAATATAATTCCCACCAGTTTTTCTATTTATTCCTGTTTTAGTGTTTATTACTGTAGTAATACTAGTAGAAACTCTTTGTAACATTTGTGTTGCTATGTTATCTGAATGAGTAATTGTTACTTCTATTAATCTGCTTATCTTTATTGGCTTGTTCAATTCTTCAGAACCTTGAAGTATACCTGTTCCCCCTTCATAATCAGCTTGTATAAATTTCACTGTATCATCTGGAGATAGCTTTCCTGCTTGTATTAAATCAGCCACACCAATAACCAATGGAACTTTAACAGTACTAGCTCCTATAAAATCCTTAGTACCATTAAATTCATACACTTTACCAGCAACTAAATCTTGATAGTATACTCCATAATTATTATTACCATTTACTTCACTCTCAATAGCTTGTACTACTTTTTCATGTTCAGAATCTATAATTTCATCTATTTTAACCTGTAATTCTTCTTCTTTTTCTTTCCTTATTCTAGCTTCTTCTTCTTGCCTTTGCTTTTCTTCAACTTGTCTTTGCTTTTCTTCTACTAATCTTTTTTCTTCAGCACTAGCAGCAATATTTTTTCCTACATATCCTAATCCACTAACTATAATTATTACAGCAACAATAATTGTGATAGTTCTTCTCATCATCATTTCTTTTTTGCTCATCTTTTTTCTAATCTTTTTATTCACTTTTTTCCTTTCCATTCTACCATCCTCTTTTCACACTAGAATAACATTTTAACGATATCATATTTAATATTATTATTCAACAAATTATCCCACTTATACTCTTATATCTACAAAAATACCATAGTAAATTATTCATTCCAATCTACCATATTACAATTTATTTTACATATAAATCCTACTAATAAAATTAATGGATACACCTCGTGAAAAGGATTATATCTTGACATTTAAAGACCTATCCTTTTTAAATTTCTTAATTTAGTTGTTTATTTTTTCGTAAAATAAAGTTATAATAAGCCTTAGAAAGGAAAATTTATATTTTTATAGTTTTCCTTAAACTAATAATAGAAGAAGACGGAGGTTGCGTTATGTTAGTTTCAGCTAAAGAAATGTTAAACAAGGCAAGAGAAGGAAGATATGCTGTTGGTCAATTCAATATCAACAATTTAGAATGGACAAAAGCTGTATTATTAACTGCTCAAGAAAATAATTCACCAGTTATCTTAGGAGTATCAGAAGGTGCTGGAAAATATATGGGTGGATATAAGACTATCGTTGGAATGGTTAACGGTTTAATCGAAGAGTTAAACATCACTGTTCCAGTTTCATTACACTTAGACCACGGTAGCTACGATGGTGCTTTAAAAGTTATCGAAGCTGGATTCTCTTCAGTTATGTTCGATGGTTCACACTATGCTATAGATGAAAACATCGCTAAGACTAAAGAAATCATCGCTATCGCAGAAGCTAAAGGACTTTCTGTAGAAGCAGAAGTTGGTTCAATCGGTGGAGAAGAAGACGGTGTTGTAGGAACTGGAGAAATCGCAGATCCTCAAGAATGTAAGCAAATTGCTGATCTAGGAGTTACAATGTTAGCTGCTGGTATCGGAAACATCCACGGAAAGTACCCAGAAAACTGGGCTGGATTAAACATGGATGCATTAGCTGCAATCAAAGATCAAGTTGGAGATATGCCATTAGTATTACACGGAGGAACTGGAATCCCTGCTGATATGATTCAACAAGCTATATCATTAGGAGTTGCTAAAATCAACGTTAATACTGAATGTCAATTATCTTTCGCAGAAGCTACAAGAAAATACATTGAAGCTGGTAAAGATCTTTCAGGAAAAGGATTCGATCCAAGAAAGCTACTTGCTCCAGGATTCGAAGCTATCAAAGCTACTGTTAAAGAAAAGATGGAACTTTTCGGTTCAGTAAACAAAGCATAATACTTGCTTAAAAATAAAAGGCTAAAACTCTTTTGAGTTTTAGCTCTTTTTATTTTCCCATTTACATATTGTTGATAATGGACATTCCCCACATTTAGGTCTTTGTGAAGAACAACATCTTCTTCCATGAAAAATTAAAAGATGATGTGCAAGACTCCACTCTTTTTTTGGCAATTCCTTTTGCAATTGCTTCTCAACCTCTAAAACATTATCTGAATTTGCAAGCCCAAGTCTATTTCCTACTCTAAAAACATGTGTATCTACCGCAATAGATGGAACTCCAAATGCATTTGATAAAACCACATTTGCTGTTTTTCTTCCTGCACCTGCAAGTGAGGTTATACCTTCCATTGTGTTTGGAACCTCTCCATTAAACTTTTGCTTTAACTGATTACACATTAAAACTAAATTCTTTGCCTTATTCCTATAAAGTCCTATTTGCTTTATTTTTTCTTCTAGTTCATCATTGCTTAGCGTTGAAAATGACTCTAAATCTGGATAATCTCTAAATAATGTTTCAGTAACTTCATTAACCTTTTTATCAGTAGTTTGAGCTGATAAAATAGTAGCTACTAAAAGTTGAAATGCATTTTCATGATTCAACTCACATTTTGCATCTGGATATGTTTCTTTTAAAATATCTAGTATTTTCTTTGTCCTTTGTTTCATTATTTATATACACCTCTATAACTTTCTGGTAAAAGATTTGCTATTGATTTCATTATTGTATACATACATTCATCATCATATTCATGCTTATCTTGTTCTTTTCTTTTCTTTGGAAATGGTATCGGTTGTCCAAAATTAACAACAACTTCTGTTTCATTCCAAGTTTCAGATCCCATATTCCCATCTTTTGATATAGGAAGCAATTTATCTGTATTAGTCATACCTATTGGTATTATTGTTGCCTTTGTTAATCTTGCAATTAATAGTACACCTTTCTTCCCTTCAATTAGCGCACCAGTTCTACTTCTTGTCCCTTCTGGAAATATAATTAAATTTTCTCCCCCTCTAACTAATTTAACAATGCTAGTTAAAGCTTCCTTATCTGCTGAATTTGGCTTTATTGGAATATTCTTCACTATTTTAGTACCAATATTAGTTATCGGGTCATCAGTAAGCTTTACTCCTGCAACAAATGTTGGGTCAAAATCTTTTTTAAGTATTTTATCTAAAACAAGACCATCTGCATTACTTAAATGATTGCAAATAAAAATTATTGGTCCCTCTATTTCTTTTAATTTTTCATATCCTTCTATTTTTAAATCTGCATACTTTCTCAAATAATTATTTGTTATTCTTTTTACAACCATTACCAAAAAACTTTCTGGCAATATTCCAATTATTTTTGCTGCAAATGGTGATAACATATAAACTCCCCCTTTGTTTATTATTTCCATATATAATTATAAGTTACCATTATTTAAAAGTCTATTTTTATAATCATTTAAATATGGAGAATCTGTCTTTAAATTCTGTATTTTTTCATTAAGAAATTTATTTTTTCTTATCATAGCATTTCTTTTTAAAACATTTTTACCTCTCCACCCACAAGATGTTGTTTTAAAACTTTGCTTAAATTCTGAATTTCCCATAGCTAAAATATCTTCTGTATTATCTATACTCATGAAACTTAAAGGCTTAAATTCCATAATATCAGAAGCTTTAACACCTTTATTATATTTACATACTAATTGACATGTATCACAACCAAATACTCTTCCATTTAATGCTGATAATTCCCAATCACTTAATTCTTTCTTTTGTGTTAAATAGGATAAACAAATATTGCAATTTTTCTTAACTGAATTTATGGCTTTTGTTGGACAATCTTTATAGCAGTCATTACACTCCCCACAACTTTTAAAATTCATTACATCTTCTAAAGTTGTTTTATCATCTTCATAGATTTCTAAATCAGTAATAATCTCTCCTAAGAACACATATGAGCCATACTCCTTAGTAATTAAAAGATTGTTTTTCCCGATAAACCCAATCTCCCCTAATGCAGCTATGTACCTTTCTGGAAGAGCATTACTATCAACTAATGGTACTGCTTTTCCCCCGTTGCTTTCTATAAACTCACATATTTTATATAAATATTTATTAACTACATTATGATAATCTTCACCCTTTGTATAAATAGAAAGCCCATTGTTAGACAAACTCTCTTCATGGAAATAAGGGAAAGCTATAGTAATTATAGTCTTTCCCTCTGATAAATATATTTTTGGATTAATTCTTTTTTCTATTTCATTTTCTTCAAATTCATTTTCTACATTTTCTTTTTTTCTATTTTCATAAAAGCTTCTTAATTCATTAAAGGTTCTACACTCTATAAAACCTATTTTTTCAAGTCCTAATTGAGAGCAGTAAGCCCTAATTTCTTCTTTCAAACTCTTTCCCACACTTTCTATTAAATAACCATATCATTATATATTTTTATTACTTTTCCTTCATAATCACTTATTTCTATAATTGCTCCAGTAGTTTTTATTATATTTTTTGCTGGAAGCCCTACACAAGTTGTGTTTTCTGGTACATTTTTAACTACTACAGAATTAGCACCAATTTTTGCACCTTCACCAATTGTAATAGGTCCTAAAACCTTAGCGCCTGCTCCTATAATAACATTATTTTGAATTGTAGGATGTCTCTTACCTTTATCTTTCCCAGTACCACCTAATGTTACACCATGATACAGCATAACATCATCACCAATCTCAGTTGTCTCACCTATTACAACGCCCATTCCATGGTCAATGAATAATCCTTTACCAATTGTGGCACCTGGATGAATTTCAATCCCTGTAAAAAATCTTGCAAGCTGAGATATTAATCTTGCTAGAAAAAATATTTTATGATTATAAAGAAAGTGAGATATTCTATATGCAATCATCACATGAATTGTAGGATATAAAAGAAAAACTTCTAACTTACTCTTAGCTGCTGGGTCATTATCCATTACTCTTTTTAAATCATATTTTAAATTGCTAAACACAGCCCTCTCTCCTTTTTTACTTTACTTTTAGTCGTATAACCCCATTGAGATATACTTTTCTCCTCCATCTGGAGCTACTACAAGTACTTTCTTTCCTTTTCCAAGTTTTTTAGCCACTTGTAATCCTGCAAATATTGCTGCTCCTGATGAAATTCCTACTAAAATTCCTTCTTTAGCACCAAACTCTTTTGCTGTCTTAAAGGCATCTTCTTCTGTTACTTGTATAATTTCATCAACATATTGCTTATCAAAGTTTCCTGGTACAAATCCTGCTCCAATTCCTTGAATCTTATGAGGTCCAGGATTCCCACCACTTAATACTGGTGACTTTGCAGGCTCTACTGCAACTGTTAATAAATCTGCAATCTTATTCTTTAGATTTTTAGAAACTCCTGTTATTGTTCCCCCAGTTCCAACTCCTGCTATAAAAGCATCTAAATCATTTATATCTTCATATATTTCATCTGCTGTTGTAGCATAATGTTTTTCTGGATTAGCTTCATTTTCAAATTGTTGAGGAATAAACCCATCTAATTGCTTAGCTAATTCATATGCTTTCTCAATTGCACCTTTCATTCCCTTAGCGCCTTCTGTTAAAACAAGCTCAGCTCCATATGCTTTTATTAAATCTCTTCTTTCTTTACTCATTGTTTCAGGCATTACAATAATTACTCTGTACCCTTTAGTTGATCCTATCATTGCTAAAGAAATCCCTGTATTTCCACTTGTAGGTTCAATAATTATACTTCCTGGGTTTAATTTGCCAAGTTCTTCTGCTTTTTCTATCATTCCTAAAGCAGCTCTACATTTTACACTTCCTCCTGGGTTAAACTTTTCAAGCTTAACATATACGTCCGCACTATCTTCTCCTACTAATTTACTCACCTTTAATATTGGTGTTTTTCCTATTAATTCTCTTACTCCATTTACTATCATTTTTAAGCCCCCTTAAAATTTTATTATATTTATAATTTATTTTTTGATAATAAAAAAACTCCTCCTCTATAAAAACTATAGAGACGAAGTATACTTCCGCGGTTCCACTCTAATTGGATATAAATATCCCACCTTAATTTCAGCACATTTAATGCCTATCACTATAACGGGTGATTCCGATAAATCATACTTATTGAAAATTATTCAATGTTCAGATTATAGCTCCAAAGCGCACTTCATTAAAATTCTTGATGAAAAGATTCCAGCACCCTTTTCTCTCTGTAATCATCCTTTTAATTACTTTACTTTTTCTCTGCTTTTTAATTCCTAGTATTTTGATATACTTTATATTATTATTATATTCTTTTAACCCCAAATGTCAACTAATTTCATAAATCTTTTTTATAACAAATTTATGTATTTCTTGATATTCTATTCATCTATTTAGAAAAATAGTGAGGATTTCTCCTCACTATTGTGACTTCCTATTTTTCTTTTTCCAAGTTGGATAAAGCTCTTCATCAATAATATCATGAATTAAAACTATACCAACTAATGTACCTTCTTCATCTACAACTGCAACACTTAATAAATCATACTTAGCCGCAGCTTCAACAACTTCATCTATATCATCATAATGCTTAACTATAGAAATATTTTCTTCCATAATATCCTTAAGCTTAGTTTCTGGATTGTTCTTAATTAAACTTAAAAGAGATACAACACCTTGAACCTTATCCTCTTCATCTGTGATATAAACACAATGCATTACTTCTTCATCTAATTCCATCTCTTTAATTATTTCTAAGGTTTCACTAACTGTAATATTAAGATTTAAAGATATGAAATCCTTATTCATAATACTTCCTACAGTTTCTTCTTCATATTTTAAAAGCTCCTTAACCTCTTCCGCATCTTCTGTTTCAAGGTTTACTAATATTTTTTCTCTTTCCTCGTCATCAAGTTCATCTAAAATATCTGCAATCTCATCACTTGCCATATTTTCTAAAAGCTCTGCTGCTTTAGCTTCAGACAAGTCCATAATAATACTTCCTTTATACTCTTGTTCAATTTCTTCTAATGTTTCAGCAGCTAAATCCTCATCTAAAGATTCAATAACCTGCTTTCTTGATTTAGCATCAAGCTCTTCTAATATATCTGCAAGGTCTGCTGGATGTAATGTTGATAATTTTTTATATGGCACACTTATTTGTAAATTATTATCAACCATTTCAAGTGATTCAACGTCATCCCACATTAAAACCTTATCTTCATAATCCTTTTTTAAGAATTTGTATAGAACTTTTCCAATAGATTCAAGTCCCATTCTTCTATATCTAGCTCCTGCTCCTGTTTCAACAGCAATAACTCTGTATTCACCAGCAATTTCAGCTATTCTTAAATCATTAACTCTAACAACTTGTTTACCATTTATATCAACTATTTTTTTATCTAACAAATGTTCTGAAAGTAAGTAAGTGAATGTACGAGGTAATATTTCTTTTCCACCTCTTGTTTTTATTAGTATTCTTCCATCACTTTCATAAAAATCTATGTTTCTAAATTCATAATGGAAAGTTACCCCATCTCTTCTTATCTTATAACCTATTATACGTGGATAGCCCTCTTCAGTGGTAACATACACATCCTTTAATTCCCCTATGCTATCACTAAACTCATCATAAATTTTCTTTCCTAGGATGCTTGTGTATGATATAACATTTAGTCTTTTCATTACTATTCCTCCTCAACTTATCTTAGAGGAATATTGATGTTAGCTTCCTCTAAGAAATCCATATTAAATTTGTACTTTTTCTTCAAATGAGGTCCAGCCTCCATCTTTTTCACCACCTAGTTTTTCATTTACTTAAAAGAAGCAGACCCTTAGTCTGCTTCTTCTAGGTTATTATACCTTTATTATATTATATGTATAAAAAAAGGCAACATTTAATTAAAATAATTAGCTATATCAATTATAACTAATTGCTTATAACGCAGCTTTTCTTTTAAATGTCTTAAAAGCTAAACTCATTATAATAATAAATACTCCATCCCCTAAAATTGGATATGGGAACATTCTTATTCCCCCTAAATGAATAACATTTTCTAACATTACACAAAAGATTGCAACTAATACATATATAATTCCTGCTTTATTATTATTCGGTTTATCTAATACTAATACATTAAATATTAATAATAAACCTAATATAATAAGTGAAATTATGTTTAATAGATTATCATTTTGTAATGTTATAACATATCCATAATTAGGATTTAACCCTACATTCCCCTTAACGAAAATTATTCCTACAAAATATAGTACTCCAAGAACCCCTCCACATACATAATTTAATGTAAATGGCAATTTTTCCGGTCTTGAAAATACATATGTTAAACATATTATCATAAGTGGTATGGTTAAATGATTTAAATATACTAATGGTCTTAAGTAATACACTATTCCCCCTTTAGTTAAAATGCATAACAAAAGCAATGCTATGTATCTAAACAAAAATAGTGTTATAACCACCAGCATATAGGGTTTTATTTTCTTTGGTAATGTATCCATTCCTTTTTTGAACAAAAAAAGAAGCAAAAAAATTATAAGTAACAAAAAAATGAAATAGGCAAAATTCATAAAATCTCTCCCTAACGCTTATTGTTACTTATAAATATTACTTTTTTTCTTATTTTATACCTAAAACTTTTATTCCACCCTTTATACATTTAACATCTAGTGGAAAATCAGGACCTTTTTCTCCATCTATATCAGTAACTATATCTTCATTAGACTCAATATGTAGTTCGTCCGTTTTAAAATATATTACTCTATCTGAATTTAAATGCTCCCCTTTAAGTACTTTTATAAACAGAGGAATCATTTCAATAATTGGAACTGCTTTAAATACTATTACATCTAGCATTCCATCTGAAGCATCCGCCTTTGTTGCAAGCTTAAAATTACCTGCTGTTTGACCATTGAAAATTAATAATAAATACATTTCCCCATCAAAATTAACTTGCTTTGACTTTATTGATATTTTTAATTTTCTAAAGTTAGGTAATTCCTCAATGCCTTTTAAATAATATGCTAACTTACCTATGGTATTTTTTAAATTCACATCTGTTTTTTGAGATACATCTGTAAATAACCCTGTACTTGCTACATTTATGAAATATTTGTCATTTATTTTACCTATATCAACTGAAGTAGGTTCACTGTTAAGTATTTTTTCACAAGCTTTTGAAACATCAAATGGCATTCCTATAAACTTTGCAAAATCATTTGCTGTTCCAACTGGTATTATAGCTATTGGCAATGTTATATCCTTAATCTTCATAGCATTAACAACTGAGTCTACTGTTCCATCTCCTCCAGCTATTAAAACATATGCATATGTTCTATCAATATCACTAAATGCCTCTAATATATCCTTATCTCTTTCTATTCTATATGGAACAATTTGATACCCTGCTTGCTGATGAATTCTAACAACTTTATCAAGTTCATTTAAAATAACATTTTCACCAGAATAAGGATTATATATGAATTTAACCTTTTTCATATTTTTCCTCCTTGTTATTTAT
Organism: Clostridium sp.; assembly: GCA_051650705.1. Lineage (GTDB taxonomy): Bacteria > Bacillota > Clostridia > Clostridiales > Clostridiaceae > Clostridium. The sequence continues at coordinate 12,072 of JBOFQV010000258.1, read as the reverse complement.
ACTATTAAGGATTATATCACCAATAATTTTAATTGTCGACATCACTTTGAAAATATTGGTACTGTTAATAAAACCTTAATAATTTAACATATACTTAATATTCTTACTATGAATCTGATTCTTAATATATTCAACTTTTTCTTAACTTTTTTAGTAAATCTTCCTTAAGAATACATTAAGTTTTTAAAGTAATCATTTTTCCCTCTTATATTATATAGTTTTGTATGATATAATTATGCAAGTAATAAACCTGAATTAGGAGTGATTATATGAGAAAAAGTTGTATTCCGAACATATTTACCTTCATAAACCTTGCTTGTGGTATACTGTCAATACTTGCCACTTTTGAAGGTAGTGGTAAATTTGTACAATCTGGTTTACTAATTATTATTGCAGGTCTAGTTGATAGATATGATGGAAGAATAGCAAGATACCTTCAAGTTTCAAGTGATCTTGGAAAGGAACTGGATTCTTTAGCCGATTTGGTTTCCTTTGGAGTTGCGCCATCTATATTAATATATAAGTTATTTGAATTAAGTAATTTAGGTCCAAGCGGTTTAATTGGTCTTACTATATTAATTACTTTCCCTATTTGCGGTGCATTTAGATTAGCTAGATACAACACATCCGCATTTGATGGAGTATTTACAGGAGTGCCTATTACTATTGCTGGTAGCTTTATGGCTTTATTTGCTATATTAGCTTCTTATGTTACAATACCTGTAATGGTTCCTGTTATATTGATGGTAATTTTTTCTTACCTAATGGTAAGTAACTTTAAATTGAAGAAAGTTTAACAAAATTTATTATAAGCAAAAAACTCAGTTTTATACTGAGTTTTTTACTTTAATTATTGAAATTTAATTCATCTTCTATTTCTGTTAAAATAATATTCTTATCAATATTTGAAACAATAATTTCATTTTTGACTTTACAATATTTCAAATATCCCTCACTACTCTTTTCAATAGCATCTATTATTTCATCTATTATTTCCCCTACTTCATTAACTCTTTTTAAAGCAGCCTCTACTGAGCTTTTTTTAACAGGTGCAATTGTATTGAGTTCCGCTGCTCCACCAATTAGAAGTCTATATGAGTCTACTACTGTTTTTAAAAGACTTGCCATATTAGCTATGTCTTGATAATTATTCTTTAAAAGTTTTTCATAGCTCATAAATTAGCCCTCCAATAGAATATTTACTTTCCCGCTTCCTCACTAGCATACTCCTCATCAGCTTCACCTAGTATAGTATTAGCATCCTTATTCTTATCTTGCTCTTGTGCAATAATACTTTCCCAATTAGTCACTTTAAAATTCCCCTGATTATTTGGAATATTATTTTTTCTATCATTCCATTCTATAACCTTACCTATAAAGTTATATTCAAAATCACTTCTTGTTTCAACCTTTATAAAATATTCATTCGGAAATGAGTAGTACATAAATTACCCTCCTATTCCATCTTCATCTTACAATATGCTTTGAAATATGCTCTTGGATATTTACATAATGGACACGCCATTGGCGCTTCAGTTCCCTCATGAATATATCCACAATTCATACATTGCCACATAATTTGCTTTTGAGATTTAAATACTGTTCCATTTTTAACCTTATCAGCTAGAAGTAAAAACCTTTCCTTATGAGCTTCTTCAACTTCTTGAAGCTCCTTATAAAAATCTGCAATCTCTATAAAACCTTCTTGTCTTGCAATATTTTCAAACTCTTTATAAATTTTGCTACTTTCAGCCGCTTCTCCAATAGCTGCATCAATTAAATTTTCTTCTGTACCTTTTATTTTATTTAAGTATCTTCCAAAAACTTCTCTAGCATGTGCAAATTCATTTACAGCAGTTTCATCAAAAACATCAGCAATATATCTATATCCTTCTGTTCTTGCCTTTTCTGCATAGAAATTATATTTATTTCTAGCTCTTGATTCTCCTGCAAATGTTTTGTAAAGATTTTTTTCTGTTTTACTCCCTTTCAAATTCATCTTTATCTCCTAAGTATTATTCTAATAATAATATTATTCATACTTAAGAAGTTTTGTTCCTTTCTGTAATTGTTATCTTTTTGTCCTCATCACAATTAATTATAAATTCCTTTTCATCTCTTCCTGTAGTAACAAGTGAAACTTTTTTACCCCATAGAGCTTGAATATATTTTAAAGTTTCTTTAGCATACGCTAGTTCTAATTCTCTACCATCAAAAACATGCTCTATAGTAAGAGTATAGTCTTTTTTATTTAAATCCAAAATTCTAATATGAGGAATTGAACCAAGTCCAGATGTATTAGCTATATTATCTCTAATTTTTTCCCATCCAATTTCATCTGCAACCTCTTCTATAACAAAATCAAAGCTTCTTCTTCCATATTGGAATAGATTTAACTCTTCACATAATTCTCTAGTTAAATATCTTCTTAAGAAAGAATTATCTCTTTCAATTTCTCTTACTTCAAATATTTTTTCTCTTCCATATCTCTTATCTAAATCTTCAAATATTTTAAATCCAATATAATATGGATTTAGCCCTCCAACCATTGGAGCCACAACATCATTGTGACGTTTTAAAAATTCATAATGCAGTCCACTTTCAAGATGAAGTTCTTTTAAAATTGTATAATGCCAGTAGCTTGCCCATCCTTCATTCATTATTTTTGTTTCAATTTGAGGAAGGAAATATTCAGCCTCTCTTTTTACAATTTTTAAAACAGTTTTTTCCCAATCCTGTAAATGTCCATATTCAATAACAAATCCTAAAACATCATCATAAGGCTCTAGTGGGATCTTATCCACATCTGGTGGAGGAATTTCCTTATATTCATCTAAAATACTTCTTTCTGTAATTGAATTTTTGTAATCTGCTATAATTCTCTCTCTAAGTTCTTGTTGGGATGGTTCTTTTCTTCCCACAACTCTTCCCACTTGATATCTTACTGCATGAGCAGCATCAATAATCCTCTCAACCTTTTCATACCCAATACTTGGAGTATTTATATATCTTCTTATAATTTCTGCATCTATCTTAAACATTTCAAGAGTGTATTTTGCTCTAGTACCCTCTTTAAACAATCTATTATTTGCAAAGAAATCATTATGACCATAAACATGGGCCATTGTTAAAATTTGAAGTAATAATGTATTATCCTTCATTAAATATGCTAAACAAGGGTCCGAATTTATTACCATCTCATATGGTAATCCTGTAAGGTTTAAAGAATATAAGGTTTTATTCTTTTCATAGGATTTTCCATAGCTCCAATGAGGATATTTAGAAGGCATACCTACATATGCCTCATATCCTATCATCTCATTAAATCCAACTATTTCAAATTCCTGTGGGTAGAAGTTTAGCCCTAATTCTCTTGCCTTACCTTCAATTAACTCATTCCATTTTTCTAGTTCTTTTAAGGTGTATGCTGCCAAACTTTACTCCTCCTTCATCTCATTGCTAAGCATAATCTTTAATGCTTCCCAAAGATCCTTCTTTTCCTTAACTATTACAGATACAAAATTCTTTTCTTTTATTTCCTTATTAAATCTATAATACATAGTTGTTGAGTAGGTAGATGGAAGTAACTCTGCATATCCAAACATATTTGAAACCTCACAAAGTTCTCTTACAGCTTCCATTGCTCTTTCATTATCTTCTGTCCAGTTATCCCCATCACTAGCATATAGAGGATAAATGTTCCACACCTCTGGTGGATATTTTTCTTTTATCATTTCTAAAGCAAGCTTTAATCCACTTGATATATAAGTTCCACCTGATTCTGCCTTGTGGAAAAACTCATATTCATCAACTTTCTTTGCTACTGTTGTATGTGAAATAAACTCAAATGCAATATTATTGTACTTTCTTCTTAAAAATTTTGATAATACAAAGAAGAAGCTTCTTGCTAAATATTTCTTAGTACTATCCATAGAACCTGATACGTCCATTATAAATATCATAAGAGCGTTACTTTCCCTTCTAGGCTTTTTCTTCACTCTATAATATCTCATATCCTCTTCTCTGAAAGGAAAGCGTTCAAGCTTTCCTCCATTACCAGCTTCCATTAAAGCTCTTTTCTTACCTTGCTTTCTTGCAATTTTAGCCATTACTGTCTTTTTCTTTGCAAGTCTTGGATTTATTCCATATCTTTGATATCCACACTTTTTCCCTGAACTCTCTGTAACTATTTCTGAATACTTCTTCTTATCTAAATTTGGAAGATGAAGATCTTCTGTTATATAATCTAAAAGCTCCTCTAAAGTTACTTCTGTTTCATATACATCCTCACCTTCATTGTTACCTGCACCACCTTGCCCCTTTCCTGGTTGAGGCTTGCCTGTACCAATTTTATCTCCCCTCTTTTCATCCCCTGTTCCTGTAGCAACTCCTCTTGAGTTTTTTCCATAAACAAACTGATATTCTTTAATTCCTCTAATTGGGATTTTAAACTTCTTATTTTTTCCCTCTCCTATAATGCTCTCCTCAGATAGAATATCTCCTAGATTCTCCTTTATGGATTTCTCTACTAACTGCCTATGCCTTCTTCTATCTTCTATTGATCTATCATGGTCTACAGGATTTTTAGTGTTATCTCTAAAAATGGCCATTTTTTTAATCCTTCCATAGATTATTAGCTGCGTATTTTAATATAACATCACAGCAATGTAGGCAGTAACCATTATTTTGCATTTCCTCTACCATAGCATTATATTTTTCAGCTTGTTCCTTATCTCTAACTCTAGATTTAGTTATGATTCTAGATAAATCCTTAACTGAAGCCATTAGTTTCTTTTCTATAGCTTCCTTTAAAGGTTCATATGAAGTATAGTCAAGCTTTCCACCATTTCTAACTACATAGAACATGTATGATGTAACATCTGCTCTAAATCCCTTACATGAGCTTTCAGAAACACCAATTTGCTCTTCAATACTTCTCATAAATTCTTCATCTGGATTTAATTCTTCTCCAGTTTGAGCATCCTTTATTTTGCTCTTATTTACATAAGCTTCAGCATTATCTATATAATTATTGAATAGACTTTCTGCTTGTTCTCTAAATGAGTGTATAAATGCCTTTGTAATTTCTTTTTCTAAAATCTTGTTATATTCTTTTCTTATTGTATCTTGAACAAATCCTAGATACTTCTTCTTTTCTTCTGCTCCAATATCCATTTCCTTAACAGATCTTATTATGGTTTCCATTATGCTTAATGGATTTATACAATTATGCTCTGAATTTGAAAGGGCATTATCTATAGCCTTAACTATGAATCTTGTTGAAATTCCCTTCATTCCTTCATAGGAACCAGCTTCTTCTCTAAGCTCCATAATATCAATTCTCTTAGTGCTTCCCTTTTCAACTATTTCTTCCCCATTATAAATCTTAAGCTTTGTAATTGGGTCTACCTTACTTGATGGAGTAATTCTTGATAAAATTGCAAACATAGCTGCTATATCAATTGAATGTGGAGCTATATGTGCCTTAAAATTACTCTTCTTTAATATTTTTTGATATATTTTTATTTCTTCATCTAACTCTAAGCAATATGGAACCTCAATTTTAACAATTCTATCTAATATTGCTTCGTTAGTATGATCTGATTTAAACTTATTCCACTCTGCTTCATTTGAGTGAGCAACAATTACACCATCAAAATAAATCATTGAACCTTTACCTGGTGAAGGTACTGATTTTTCTTGTGTTGCAGTAATTATTGTGTGTAAATACTCAACATCATTTTTGAATACTTCAATAAATTCTACAAGCCCTCTATTACCAACATTGAATGCCCCATTTAATGAGAATATTCTTGGGTCATCTTCTGCATACATATCCATTTTTGATATATCAATAGAACCTGTTAAAATAGAAGTATCTTGATTATTTGGGTCTACTGGAGGTACAACTCCAACTCCCTTTCTTGATCTGATTGAGAAAGTTTTGCTTTCTACTGGGAAATCTTCATACTTTCCATCAAACTCATGTAATAATCTATATTTACATACTGGACATAAATCCCCTTCAATTTGAACACCTAAAAGCTCTTCAAATTCTGGTCTTAAGTGTTTTGGAATTAAATGAAGTGGCTCTTCATGCATTGGGCATCCCTTTAGTGAATAAATTGGTTCACACATTTCTAATGCCTTTTTAAGAGATTCAACAATTGATGACTTACCTGCTCCAACTGGTCCAACAAGATAAAGTACTTGTCTTGCTTCTTCACCCTTCATTGCAGCAGAATTAAAATAATTAACTAACTTCATTACTACTTTATCAATACCATAAAAATCATCCTTGAAGAACCCATATTTTCTTATGATATCATTACCATATATTTTCTTTATTCTAGGGTTTTCTTCACCTTTTAGCACTTCCATACCCTTGCTAAGAATAATATCGTGCATTCTTTTATGAGATAGCTTAGCAATGTCTGGTTCTTCCTTTACTATTTGCAAATAATCTAAAAATGTTCCTGAAAATTTTGCTTTATTTCTCTTTTCTCTATCACTTTCAATAAATTCTTTAAAGTTCATAAGTCACCCTCCTTTTACTTCAAATATATTCAAGTAAGATACCATAGTATGACTTAAAAACTTATAAAAAATAGAAGTATAAAATTTATTTAATTATACTTCTATTTCAATAATATTTTGTAATATATCATTTTCTACCTAAAAATATCACTAATTAACATAAAAAATTATTTTCTTTTGTTTGATAATAATACCTTTTTACTTCTTTTTCTTAAAGAAATCATCATATCCTTTTGAGGTTACTTGTAATATTTTATGGAAGAACTCTTCTTGCTCTAAATCTCCCTTTTCAATTTCCTCTTTTATTTTTCCATCTCTAATAAACATTACTCTACTTGCATAGGTTGCAATTAGTGGATCATGAGTTACAAGTAAAATTGTAATCCCATCATTCTCATTTAAATCTGTTAAAATTCCAAGTAGTTCATGTGCATTTTCACTATCTAATGCTCCTGTTGGTTCATCTGCAACAATTATTTTAGGCTTTGGCGCTAATGCTCTACAAGAAGCAACTCTTTGTCTTTGTCCACCTGAACATTCTGCTGGATACTTGTCTAATATATCCTCAACACCTAATCTTTTAGATACTTCCTCTAATCTCTTATCTGTTTCCTCTTTTGAATATCCTGATATTGATAATGGCATTACTATGTTTTCTCTCATAGTTAATGTATTTAATAAATTATAACTTTGGAATATAAATGATATCTTCTCTCTTCTAAATTTACTTAAACTTTGGTCTTGCATTGATTGAACATATTTACCATCTAAATAAACCTTCCCCTTTGAAGGAACATCTAAGGTTGCCATAATATTTAAAAGAGTTGATTTCCCTGAACCTGATGGTCCCATTATAACAACAAATTCCCCTCTTTTGATTTCAAAGCTAACATCATCTAATGCAACTATTTCCTTTTTATCTCCAAAGTTTCTTGTAATATTTTTTGCTACTAATATATTTTCTTCTGGATTACATTCTTCTAAAGCCTTAAGTATTGCTAAGTTTTCCATATTAAAACCCTCCATCTAAATTCTCTTTTACTATTTTTACTGCTAATATTTCTCCACCAACATTAACAATAATTAATGGTAATAATAAACTACATATTGTTACAATTGCTACTCCTATGCTCATAAGCCCTGATATAGCATAAACTATAATTACTGCTAACAATTGTACTACCCCAACCATAACTCCTAATAAAAAGAATACTCTAAGTTCCTTCCCAACAAGCTCAACAAGTTCTTCATTTGTATACCCAAAAGCCTTCATTTGCTTATAGAAGCCCTTATTGTTTACAACCTCTATAAATATTGTATATATTAACGTCATTGATATTAATATTGATACTCCAACCACACAAAATATTAGATTTTCTTTCATACCTGTATAGTGTTGAAAATCTAAGAAAAATGATAAAAATAATGTTACTGATAATTGAAGTGCAAATATAAATGATAATGATTTTTGGATTGTATCCATTGCATTACTTAAATATACTAACTTTTTAAAATCATACATGTACTTCTTTTTCTTTAATTTCATTAATATCTTTGGTATAACATATTTCATAACTCCATAGCTTCCTGGAATAGAAAGGTATGATAATACAATCATCAAAAACCCTGCATTCTCTACTGTTGGACTAATTATTGCAAATAATAATGGAATTAAATATAATACAAGAAAAAAGTATTTAGGTTTAAACTGTCTTTTATCTGGTGGAATTACTAAATCCTCTTCATCTACTAAATCCTTTACTTCTTTTCTTATTAAAAATCCTACATTAAGTATTACAATTGCAAAAACTTCAATACTTATAAATCCTAAAGTTAACCATATACTATCCATAGAGAATGTTATTAAACTCCCCCATTCCCCATTTATTATATAAACTATTGAATTAAATATTGGCATAAGTACAATTCCAAGTATAATTCCTACAACTGTACTAATTAATAAAATAACTCCATTTTGATAGATTAAAAATCTTATTAAATCTGGTATTGTCGCTCCATTTAAAGTAAGATAAGCAAGTTCCTTACTCTTTTTTCTTAAAAAATTAAAACTGCACACTGCTGTAAATAAAACTGCTATTAATAAAAGTATTAATAGGTTTTGCTTCTTAATTACTTCCATTGGTGTTCCTGGAAAAAAGTAAAACATTTTTTCTATAAGTACTTCATTACTGTTAACTAATATTTCATTATTACATATATTAATTGCAGTAAACATTATTAAAGTTGTTACTGTACATGCAATAATATAAAATAATGAAATATTTTTTTCTTTTTTTAAGCTTTTATTAGCTTGTTCTTTAACCCACATAAATTCTCCCCCTCTTCATATCTCTTCTAAATTTTACCACATTTTGATTTGTTTACAATTGCATTTCACCTTTATATACGTAATTTTTTTTTAACTTATTACACTTTTTAAAAATTAATAAAAAATAATAAGCACTTCATTTTATTTGAAGTGCTTATTACTATTAATTATTTTTCAAATCCATTTTCTCTAGAAACCTTAGAAATCCAGTTTCCACTCTTCTTTATTGTTCTCTTTCCTGTAGCTAAATCTAAAGAAACAAAGCCATATCTATTCTTAAATGAATTTAACCATGACCAGTTGTCTATGAATGTCCATAGATGGTATCCCTTACAGTTCGCTCCCTCTTCAATTGCTTTATGAAGATAAACTAAGTGGTCTTCTATAAATTCAATTCTATAATCATCTTGAATTTGACCATCAACTAAGAATTTATCTTCCCCTTCAACTCCCATACCATTTTCTGATATGAATGATTTAATGTTACCATAGTTATCTCTTAAGTTAATCATTATATCATATATACCTTTTTCGTAGATCTCCCATCCTCTGTGTGGGTTAATCTTCTTTCCTGGCATATCATAGAAGTCAAATAATTGTGAGATAATATCTCCTTCTTTTGGATTTTCTGGAGCTTTAATTCTTCTTGGTTGATAGTAGTTAACACCAAGGATATCTACCTTATTATTTCTAACTAATTCAAAATCTTCTTCAGTAAAGTTTGGCATTAAATCATTAGCCTTTAATATTTCTAATAATTCAACTGGGAATTCCCCCTTAACTGATGAATCTAAGAAGCTTCTGTTGAAGAAAGCATCTGCAATGTTTGCAGCCTTAACATCCTCTTCGCTGTTGCTTCTTGGATATGATGGAGTTAGATTTAATATTACCCCAATTTCCCCACCTTCAATGTTTACTTCTCTGAAGTTCTTTATTGCTAATGCATTTGCTAAAGCTGTATTAAATAATACATCCATTGCTCTTTTTACATCATAAACTCCTGGCAGGTGATATTTTTCTAAATACCCACATTCTACTGGAACTATTGGTTCATTGAATGTGAACCACTTTTTAACCTTGCTTCCAAATAACTCAAAGCAGATTTTTGCATATCTTGAATATGCATTTATTACTTCTCTATTTTCAAATCCACCTATTTCATACATTGCAAGTGGCATATCAAAGTGATATAGATTTATAAATGGCTCTACTCCATTTTCAATCATTTCATCAAATACATCATTGTAGAATTTTACTGCTTCTTGATTAACTTCTCCATCTCCGTCTGGAATTAATCTTGCCCATCCTATTGATGTTCTGAATGAATTGAAGCCTAGCTCCTTCATTGTTTTTATGTCTTCTTTATAATTATGATAAAAGTCTGTAACTGTTGTTGGTCCTACTCCATTATGAAATCTTTCTGGCTCTATTTCAAACCAATGATCCCATACGTTTTTTCCTTTTCCGCCTTCAAAAGCTCCACCTTCCATTTGTGTTGCTGATGATGCTGCTCCCCACCAAAAATCTTTTGGAAAATTATATCTCATATCTGAATACCTCCGTATTTTTAATATGACTTTATTTTAGACTTCTATACCTTTTTATTCAATTCTTGTATATACAACAAATTTAAAATAAACTTAGTTGCTCTTTCTCATAATTTTCTCTATAACCATTTATAATATCTTTCATTTTATAAGCTAATCCATACCTCTCACATTCACTCTTAAATATTTCCCATAATTCATTTCCTCTTGGTGAGCCACATTCATAGCTATTCCCATATAAATTAATATATTTTTGTGGAAGTCCTTCCTCTGGAAAATCACTTAATAACTTCATATAAAAATGCTCTCTTTGATTTCCCCTTAGAGTCACTCCCATACCATAAGCAAAAACAAACTTTCCTCCACACTCATAGGTTTTCTTTACAATATTTCTTATATTTTCTTCTGTATCATTTATAAAGGGAAGAATTGGCATTAACAAAGTTCCTGCATATATCCCATTTGATGATAACGCTCTCATTGCTTCAAATCTTTCAGAACTTGTAGCCACATTCTGTTCAATTTTCTTACAAAGCTCATCATCAAAGGTTGTTATTGTAATTTTGCATAGTACTGGTGAATGAGTTGAAATTCTTTTTAAAATATCTATATCTCTTCTTATTAATGGACTTTTTGTTATTATGCTAACTCCAAAACCATTTTCATCTATAAGCTTTAAAGCCTCTCTGGTTAATTCATATTTCTTTTCAAACGGATTATATGGGTCGCTCATTGCTCCTGTTCCAATAACCCCTTTATTCCTTTTACTTTTTAATTCTTTTCTTATTATTTGTGTTGAATTGTTTTTTGCTCTTACTCTATCAAAATCTGTTACCCCATAACATTCACTTCTTGAATCACAATAAATACATCCATGGCAACATCCTTTGTATATGTTCATATTATAATTAACTCCAAACCAAGAGTTATTTTCTACATATCCAGATACTAAGGTTTTTGCTTCTATAAACTCCATTTAAACCACTCCTTGTATATATTGTAACAAATAAAATAGGACATCTTCATGTCCTATTCAAAATTTATTCTATTATATTTGCTCTATCTAAAATTCCAGTAAGAAATGCTAAAATTATTCCATAATTAGTTATAGATACACCTTTTTTATTGCACTCATCAATTCTATTTAAAACAGTTTTTCTGTTAATCATACAAGCACCACAGTGAATAATTAAATCATACTCCTCAATATTCTCTGGAAAATCATGTCCAACTCTATATTCGTAATTTAGTTCTCCACCAACATATTTATTTAAAAGCTTTGGGATTTTCACTCTTCCAATATCTTCATGGGAAACATTATGAGTACAGCTTTCAGAAATTAAAATCCTATCTCCAGGCTTTAAACTTCTAACCTTTTCAACACCCTTTACAAACTCTTTTAAGTCACCCTTGTGCCTTGCAAAAAGAATTGAGAAAGATGTTAATCTAATATTATCCGGAACAATTCTAGAGACTTCCTTAAAGGCTTGAGAATCTGTAATAACTAAATCTACATCCTTTAAATCCTTAAGCCCCTCTTCTAGCTCAGTATCTCTTAAAACATAGCTTTTAATACCGTTATCTAAGCAATCTCTTATTACCTGAACCTGTGGCAATATTATTCTACCTTTTGGTGCCTCTGAATCTATCGGAACAACT
>JBOFQV010000257.1:0-3277 GCA_051650705.1 Clostridium sp. | reverse complement strand
TAAATAAAAACCTTTGCTTTTTAAAAGTAATTTAAAATCTAAAAATATTAGTTTAATTAATTTAGTCATATTATTCCCCTCCCTACTCTCTTAATGTTTTTCCAGTCATTTGAAGGAAAATACTCTCTAAATTTACTTCTTCATATCTTAAATTCTTAATTTTAATACCAGATTTTCTTAATACATTTAGGATATTTGATAAATCAACTATTTCAGGTCTTATTAAAATTTCACAAACATTTTCCTTTACAATAACCTTTTCTACTCCCTCCATATCTTTAAGAGCTAAAAAGTTATATTCATTTCCTTCATTAAAAGTAAAGGTAACACTATCACAAGAATTTATTTGATTTTTAAGTTCCTCCTTAGTGCCTAGAGCTATTAACTGTCCATGATCCACAATAGCAATTCTTTCACAAAGGAACTCAACTTCTTCCATATAGTGACTTGTATATATAACTGTCATATTTCTTTCTTTATTTAAATTTTTAATGGTTTCTAATATATGATTTCTAGATTGAGGGTCAATACCCACTGTGGGTTCATCAAGAATTAAAAGCTTAGGATTGTTCATAAGTGCAACACCAATGTTTACTCTTCTTTTCATTCCTCCAGAAAGCTTTGAAACATCTTGATTCTCTTTTTCTTCTAAAAGTATTATTTTTAAAACCTCATTAATTCTATTCTTAAGTTCTTTTCCTTTTAAGCCATATAAACTACCGAAAAAATCTAGGTTATCCCTAACACTTAAGTTTTCATATAAAGCTAAATCCTGTGGAACTATCCCCATAACACTTTTTCCATGGGAAGGATTCTTTCTTATAGATTTGCCATTAATAAATATTTCCCCTTCTGTGGAATCTAAAACAGTACTAATCATTGATACAGTTGTGCTTTTTCCAGCACCATTAGGACCAAGAAGACCAAATACTTCACCTTCATTAACTTTAAAAGATATATTATTAACTGCTGTAAAATCTCCATATTGCTTTTTCAAATTTACTAGTTCTAACATTTTTAATCCTCCATTAATTTATTTTGTAAGCTATGGTTTTATTTTACATACAAAACTTTATAATTAATAATCACCAAAGTACTCAATTTATATATTACTAAAGTAATGTATTTACATTTATTACACAAATATGTAAAATTAGAATATGTAATAAATTTACAATAGCCTTAACTAAACTTGAAGGGAGAAAACATGAAAATTTATATTGATATATATAAGAATAGTAATAAAGTCTTTGAGTTTTTAAAATATTTATCAATAATTTCTTTAATAGCTAAAATATTAAATACTCCCACTCCAACCTATTTTACGAATATAAAATACTTTCAACTAATATCCTTAGTTATCTTGCTTTTGTTTGTAGGAAATAACTTAATTAGAGATAAGTATATTGGGAATTATTCAAAAATTTTAACTAATATTTCATACATTGCTTCTTTGTTTTTTCTAGGATTTTTAGTTTATGGATATTCATCCTTTGGAACAGCTGTCTATAATGTTCTTTTAATGATAGAAGTCGTAAATCAAAGGAATAAGATAAGTTATCCATTAATTATATTGCATGGGATATTATTTTTTGTCTTTAATGGGTTGGTCAATGAAGTTATAAATGGAGGAAATTCTTATTTGTTTGATGCAGATTTAACCTTTAGTTATATATTCACTTTGATTATGGTATTTATGTTTAAACATGTGAAAGAAAATAGGGATGAAACCATAAGATTAAATAAGGAACTTAGTAGGGCATATTTATATGAAAAGGAATTAACCATTCAAAAGGAAAGATACAGAATAGCTCAAGAGCTTCATGATTCTATTGGACATTCATTGATTGCATTAAAAATGAATTTGGAATTTGCAGAGCAGGCTTTTGAAATAAACCCAACTAAAACTAAAGAAGTTATTATTAAAGCTAATAGTTTATCCAAAGAATGTATATCAACCCTAAGAGAAGTTGTTTCAATTTTAAATGAGGAAAGTAATATAGATAATTTAAGGGATTCTTTAAATGAACTATTTGAAAAGTTTGAAAGTACTAATAATGTTAATTTTAATCTAGACTTATATGAATATATAGATGATTTAGATGTTAAGATAAAGGATTGTATTTATAAAACAGTTCGTGAAAGTATTACAAATGGAATAAAGCATGGAAATGCTACAATGTTTAAAATTACAGTTTTAAGTGGACTACATGATATAAGATTAAGTATATATAATAATGGCATTTCAAGTAATGAAGTAAAGAAATCAAATGGAGTAAAGGGGATAGAAAATAGAATCTCAGCTTTAGGAGGAAGGGTTGATTTTAAAGCCTCACCACCTAAAGGATTTACTGTAAATGCAACCTTACCATATATACAATAAAGGAGAATTAAGGATTTATGATAAAATTAATAATAGTTGATGATCAAGTTATAGTACGAGAGGGATTAAAAATGATACTTAGCCTTAACTGTGAAATTGAGGTGGTTGGAGAGTGTAGTAATGGGGAGGAGCTTTTAAACAAATTAAAAAGTATTTCTCCAGATGTAATATTAATGGACATTAGAATGCCTATGATGAATGGTGTTGAAGCAACTAAATTAGTTAAGGAATTATATCCTTCAATAAAAATAATAATATTAACTACATTTAATGAGGATGCATATATATTTGATGTTTTAAAAAATGGAGCTGATGGGTATATTTTAAAGGATTCTGGATCTAAAGAAATAATTGAGGCTATTATTTCAGCTAATGAGGGGAGTGTTCTCTTAAATCCAAAGGTAACTTTAAAGGTTGTTCAAGCACTTAACTCTATGAATAGTAGTTCATCCATTAGGGAAGAGGAGAATGAAGAAAACAATCTTTATTTGTTAACTGCAAGAGAATTGGATGTTACAAAATATCTTTTGGAAGGCAAAAGTAATAGGGGAATTGCTGAAAGCATGTTTGTTACTGAAGGAACTGTTAAGAACTATGTTTCTAGAATTTTGGAGAAGCTTTGTTTGAATAATAGAAGTGAGCTTATTTTGTATTTGCAAAGGCATGGTATGCAGTAGTTGTTTTAAAAATTGAGTAAAAATCACAAAAATGAAAAATGCCCTCTAGCCCTTTGAGAACAACTGCTAGAGGGTATTTTCTCGTGTAACATATGTTACCGATAAAGGATTCAAATAAAATTTTATTATTAAAATTATTACAAGCCTATTATAAAACAAAGTAATTTAAAAAACATGAAATATGATTAGATTTAATTAAAAGTTAACAATAATAATA
>JBOFQV010000256.1:0-5246 GCA_051650705.1 Clostridium sp. | reverse complement strand
ATCAAAAACTTTATCTGGGATTCTTTCTCTAACTGTAACTCCAGTAATTGAGGCAACAATATCATTTAAACTCTCAATATGCTGTACATTTATTGTTGTATAAACATTAATACCAGCCTTTAAAAGCTCTTCAATATCTTGATATCTCTTTAAATGTCTCACACCTGGAATATTTGTGTGGGCAAGCTCATCCACAAGAATTAATTGAGGCTTTCTTTTAATTGCACCATCTAAATCAAATTCTCTTAATGGCTTTCCTTTGTATTCAATAGCTAAGGTAGGAAGAACTTCAAGTCCATCTAAAAGCTTTGAGGTTTCTTCCCTTAAATGCGGTTCAATATATCCTGCAACCACATCAACACCAGAGCTTTTCATGGTATGTGCGGCCTCTAGCATGGCAAAGGTTTTACCAACTCCTGCTGCATATCCAAAGAAGATTTTAAGCTTCCCCCTTGTTTTTTCTTGTTCCTCTGCATTGATTTTATTCAAAATATCAATGGGATTTGGACGATTATCCTCCATAATATTAATCACTTCCTTGTAAATTAACAAAATTTACATTTATTATAGCACAGTAACAATGGGAAAAATCATCTTAACAAAATCTTAATGTTTAAGAAAAAACCCTAACACCACCCTAACATCCTATTTGATATTATAAGTACATAAAAAAGAGACGTAATAATATTTATTCAAGGAGATGGAGGCGTACACATGTTACAAATTGCTTTAACACTAGTAATATTTTTACTACTAATAATTCCAGTAGGGAAATATCTTTATCATGTATCAACAGGAGAAAAAACATTTGCAGATCCTGTATTTAATAAGGTGGACAACCTAATTTACAAGGTTTGTAGAGTAGAGAATAGGGAGATGAATTGGAAGCAGTATGGAGCTGCTTTAATTATAACAAACCTGATAATGGTTATTGTTGGATTTATAATTTTAAAAACTCAAAGTTTATTATTTTTAAATCCTAATAATGTAGGCGGAATGGAGACAAGCCTTTCCTTTAACACAGTAATTAGTTTTATAACTAATACAAATCTTCAGCATTATGCAGGAGAATCAGGATTAACTTACTTAAGTCAAATGATTGTAATAATATTTATGATGTTTACATCAGCAGCTACTGGATATTCAGCTTGTATGGCTTTTGTTAGAGGGATAACAAGCAAGGGAGAATTTCTTGGAAACTTCTATAAGGATATGATAAGAATCATAACAAGAGTTTTATTACCACTTGCTTTTGTAGTTGGACTTTTATTGGTAGCTCAAGGAGTTCCGCAAAATCTTTCACCAAATGCTACAGTACAAACAATTGAAGGAAATTATCAAGATATTCAAATGGGACCAATTGCAGCACTAGAGTCAATTAAACACTTAGGAACAAATGGAGGAGGCTTCCTTGGAGCAAATTCATCAACTCCACTTGAAAATCCAACAGTTATATCAAATATTATAGAGTTAATTTCAATGATGTTAATGCCAGGTTCTTGTGTTGTTGCATTTGGACTTATGGCATATAAAAGCAAGAAGAAAAGAGAAGAGGAAAAGGGAGAAAAAAGAGAATCAAAAGGATTTAAAGGAGAAGGAAAAAGCATTTTTATTGCAATGGCAATAATTTTTGTAATAGGGCTACTTGGAGTTTTCTATGCAGAAAGAGCAGGTAATCCAGCACTTTCAGAAATTGGACTAAATCAAGCTATGGGAAATATGGAAGGGAAGGAAGTTAGATTTGGAGTAGACCAATCATCCTTATTTACAGCAGTAACAACCTCTTTTACAACAGGAACAGTAAATAATATGCATGACTCATTAACTCCACTTGGAGGAGGAGTTGCACTAATTAACATGATGTTAAATGTTGTATTTGGTGGAAAAGGTGTTGGACTTATGAACATGCTTATTTATGCAATAATAACTGTATTCATATGTGGGCTAATGATTGGAAGAACACCAGAATATTTAAATAAAAAGATTGAAGGAAAGGAAATGAAGCTTGCTGCAATTACAATAATAATTCATCCATTATTAATATTAGGATTTTCAGCATTAGCTCTTTCACTTCAAGGAGGACTAAATGGAATAAGTAATCCGGGAAGTCATGGATTTACCCAAGTACTTTATGAGTTTGCTTCATCAGCAGCTAATAATGGGTCAGGCTTTGAGGGATTAATTGATAACACAACATTCTGGAATATAAGTACTGGAATTGTAATGTTCTTAGGAAGATATGTTCCTTTAATGTTACAACTAGCAATTGCAGGTTCACTTATAAAGAAAAATTACGTTAATGAATCCATAGGAACACTAAAAACAAATACCTTAACATTCTCTATTGCATTAGTAATGATTGTTATCTTATTTGGAGCATTAACATTCCTACCAGGATTAATTTTAGGACCAATAACAGAGCATTTAACCTTGTGGAATTAGGGGGAATATATAATGAGTAAAGAAAGTAAATCAAAGTTTATTACAAGGGAAATATTAAGAACTTCAATAAAGGATGCATTTAAGAAATTAGATCCAAGATATATGATTAAAAACCCAGTTATGTTTGTGGTGGAAATTGGACTTGTTATAACAACCTTTTTATCCATCTTTCCAAATATAATTGGAGAGGGTGGAGAAACCCAAAGAGCTTATAATATCATTGTTTCAGTAATTCTTTTTATCACAATATTGTTTGCTAACTTTGCAGAAGCTATTGCAGAAGGAAGAGGAAAGGCACAATCTGACAGCTTAAAGAAAACAAGAAAAGACACTAAGGCAAGAATAATTCATGAAGATGGAAGTGAAGAGATAATTAGTTCTACAGAACTTAAAAAGGGAGATATTGTTCTTGTTAAAGCTGGGGAAGTTATACCAAATGATGGTGAAATTATAGAGGGAATTGCATCCGTTGATGAATCTGCAATAACAGGGGAATCAGCTCCTGTGTTAAAGGAAAGTGGAGGAGATATTGCCTCTGTTACAGGAGGAACAACAGTATCAAGTGACTGGTTAAAGATTGAAATCACTTCATCACCAGGGGAATCATTCTTAGATAAGATGATTTCAATGGTTGATGGTGCTAGCCGTAAGAAAACACCAAATGAAATTGCACTTAACACATTATTAATTAGCTTAACTGTTATATTCTTAATTGTAATTATTACTTTATATCCATTTGCTAAGTATAGTGGAGTTGATATTCCAGTTTCAAGCTTAGTAGCATTAACAGTTTGTTTAATACCAACAACAATCGGTGGATTATTATCAGCAATTGGTATTTCAGGAATGGACAGAGTAACAAGATTTAATGTTATTGCAATGTCAGGAAAGGCTGTGGAAGCATGTGGTGATGTTGACACAATGATTTTAGATAAAACAGGAACAATAACTTATGGAAATCGTATGGCAAATAAATTCATTCCAGTTGGGGATGTTAGATATGAAGATTTAATAAAATATGCAGTACTTTCTTCTGTTAAGGATAATACTCCAGAAGGAAAATCAATTGTGGAACTTGGAAGAGAGCTTGGAATTGTTATAGATGAAAGAGAATATGAAAATTCAGAATTTGTAGAGTTTACAGCGCAAACTAAAATGAGTGGTATAAATCTTAAAAATGGAACTTTAATTAGAAAAGGTGATGGAAGCTCTATTAGAGAATATGTTTCCCTTCAAGGAGGTAAAATTCCAACTGATTTAAATGACAAGGTGGATGAAATAGCAAAGCTTGGAGGAACACCACTTGTTGTATGCTTTAATAAAACTATATTAGGAGTTATTTATTTAAAGGATACAATTAAACCAGGATTAGTTGAAAGATTTGAAAGACTAAGAAAAATTGGTATAAAAACAATAATGTGTACTGGTGATAATCCACTAACAGCAGCAACAATTGCGGAGGAAGCAGGGGTTGATGGATTTATAGCAGAGTGTAAACCAGAAGACAAAATTAGAGCTATTGAAAAGGAACAAGCAGAAGGTAAAATTGTTGCAATGACTGGAGATGGTACAAATGATGCTCCAGCACTTGCAAGAGCAGATGTTGGTATTGCAATGAATAGTGGTACAACCTCAGCTAAGGAAGCAGCAAATATGGTTGATTTAGATTCAGACCCAACTAAAATTCTTGATGTTGTGGAAATAGGAAAGCAATTATTAATAACTAGAGGGGCTTTAACAACCTTTAGTATTGCAAATGATATTGCCAAGTACTTTGCAATTATTCCAGCAATGTTTATGAGTGGGATAGCACAAATAGGCGTGTTAAATATTATGAAGCTAGCAACACCTCAAAGTGCAATATTATCAGCATTAATATTTAATGCAATTATTATTCCTTGTTTAATTCCTCTTGCAATGAAAGGGGTTAAATACAAACCAATGAGCTCAGAAAAAATGCTTATTAGAAATTTATTAATATATGGTTTAGGTGGAGTGGTTACACCATTTATAGGAATTAAAATAATAGATATGGCAATAGCTCCATTATTAAGATTACTTGGAATGTAAGGAGAGAGTATTATGAAAAATATATTTAAAGAAATTAGGAAGGGTTTTTTAATAACAATAGTTTTAATGTTAATATGTGGAGTAGCTTATCCATTATTGCTTACAGGAATTAGTCAGGTTGCTTTTAATGATAAGGCAAATGGAAGCATAGTTAAAGTAAATGGAAAAGCAGTTGGGTCAGAATTAGTAGGACAAGATTTTAAGGATGAAAGATTCATGAAATGTCGTCCATCAGCAGTAAACTATAACACTTATACAGAGGAACAAAAAAATAGTGGGGAATATACTGGTGTAGCTTCTGGTTCAAACAACTATGCTCCATCAAATCCAGCACTACTAGAACGTGTAGAAAAAGATATGGATGAATTTCTAAAAAATAATCCTACTGTTAAAAAGGAAGACATTCCAACAGACCTTTTAACATCATCAGGGTCAGGCTTAGATCCACACATAACACCAGAGTCAGCAAAAATACAAATACCAGCTTTATCAAAAGCAACAGGTATTACAGAAAGTAAGCTTCAAGAGATTGTTGATAATAATACTGAAGGAAAAACACTTGGGGTTTTTGGAGAAGAAAGGGTTAATGTTCTAAAGGTAAACTTAGATATAGCAAAGGAAATTGGGATAATTTAAGTTAAAGAGAAAATATGGTTAAAAAATTTTGTTAAATAAGACCTGAAACGTATAATATACGGCTCAGGTCTTTATGTTATATTATTCTAATTTGTTGC
>JBOFQV010000255.1:0-39516 GCA_051650705.1 Clostridium sp. | reverse complement strand
ACTATGTACAAATACCATAAACTTTTCAAAGCTATCTATTTCACATTTGCATTTTAAAAGTTCCTTTACGCTACTGGAAATAACTAATTCTTTACTTTTCTCATCCCATTCCCATACAACCCCATAAGCTGCTTTTATTGCAACATTATACTTTCTATGTATTAATTTCTCTCTTTTAGATAGCATTTTTATATGTTCTTTAAAAATTAACCAAACAATTGCACTTACAATCAATATTATTATAATTAATGAAATATAGCTTGTATTCCATTTAACATTAATAAAAGTCATTAATAATAATAGTAAAGTTAGTAGTATTATTAAAACTTTATTTTTATTCTTTCTTTGCTTCATCTATTTTCTCCTAATGGTATTCTCAATTTATTTTATCATAACTTTACCAATGCTTCATTCACTTTTTCAAAATAAGACATTTTTTATCATAAATTCCCATAATAATTTTCTATTTATATTATTTCTTAAATTAAATATAAAAGAAGAGTGTTAAATCCTACACTCTCCTTTTCTTATCCTATTTATTATCTTATTTCTTTTCGAATCCATTTAGTATTAGATTTAATATAACTCCAACTATAGCAGCTAAACTTAATCCTGCAATACTTACTGTATCTGTAATGTTAATTCCAATATTTAAACCAAAGTTTGCACCTAATCCTATTATTAAAATAGTTGCTATTAACACAATGTTTTTCCAACTGTACTTAACCTTTTCCATTTTCATTGTTTTAGGTCCTACAATTGCAATCATTGAGAATAATATTAAACTTATTCCCCCCATAACTGGCTCTGGAATTGTTCTTATAGCTTGACCAAACTTATCTACAAAACTTAATAGTATTGCAAAAACTGCTGCTATTCTTAGTATTGATGGGTCATAGTTTTTTGTTACTGCTAATACTCCTGTATTTTCTCCGTATGTTGTATTTGCAGGTCCCCCTAAACATGATGCAAATAATGTTGCAAGTCCATCACCTAATAATGTTCTATTTAAACCTGGGTCTTCTACAAAGTTTTTTCCTACTACTTGTCCATTCGTTGTTATATCTCCAATATGCTCCATAAATACTGCTACAACAACTGGTGCAATTATTGCTATTGCTCCTGCATCAAACTTTGGTAGTGTAAATGCTGGTATTTGTAAAAATCCTGCTTGAGCTATTGTTGATGTATCTACAGCCCCCATTGCTAAAGCTGTTACATATCCTACTGCTACACCAATTAAGATTGCAACTTGTTTAATAAAGCCTTTTCCAAAGTACTTAATTAATAATGTTGTACCAAGTGTTACTCCTGCTAAAAGGAAGTTATTACTTGCCATTCCATAAGCAGTTGGAATTAAGTTTAAACCTATTACTAAAATCATTGGTCCTACTACTTGTGCTGGTAAAACCTTTTTAAATTTATCTACACCTATTTTCTTTACAAATAGTGATGTTATTACATATATTAAACCTGCAACAAACATACCACCTTGAGCATATGCTATATCTCCTCCATATGATTCTCTAACAATATTAATAACTGCTATGAATGCAAATGAAGAACCAACAAATACTGGAACCTTTCCTTTAGTACATAAATGAAATATCAATGTACCACAACCAGCTGTAAATAATGCTACTGATGGATCCATTCCTGTTAAGAATGGTACTAATACTGTTGCTCCAAACATTGCTATTAAATGCTGGAAAGCTAGTATTAATCTTATTGCTTTAGTTTTTAAATCATAACCCTCTCTTGAAGATATTTTTGCTTCTGTAATTTGTGCCATAAAAAAGCCTCCTTATATTTTTTATTAAGGAGAAAACTACTTTTCTCCCTTTTGTAGCCTCTCTGGACTACTTTAAAAAGGTAATTCTCTAAATATAATAAAAAAACTTCTTACTTAGGCGTAAGAAGATTGTATACTAATAACTACTATAAAAATTATAGCAAATATGATTTTATACATTCTTACAGCCTCTCTGGACCATTTAAAGAATTTATTTTTTCAAATTATAACACTTAATTTAAATTTATTCAATACTTTTTGAAATAATTATTAACTTTTAGAATAAAACATTATTATTTTGAACAACATAATTGTATTGCAAAAGATAAAATATATTTAAGTAGGTGAATTTATGAAAAAACACAAAAAAACTCTATATGTGGTATTATTATTGGCACTTACTTTCTCTTTTATTCCCACAATATCAAGTGCCTACGTAGATCCAGATAATAAAGAAATTGTTGAAAAAACAGAAAAAGAAATTTATCTTACTTTTGATGATGGTCCCGGCGGAAAAGTAACTGAAGAAGTCTTAGATACATTGAAAAGCAATGATGTAAAAGCTACCTTCTTTTTAATTGGCAATCAAATTAAGGGACAGGAAGCCCTCCTTAAGAGAATGGTTAATGAAGGTCATTCTTTAGGACTACATAGTATGACTCACAATAGGGAGTTACTTTATTCATCAAATGATGGATTTATAAATGAAATGAAGCAAGTTCAAGATAAAATTTATGAAGCTACAAATGTAAAAACTAATATTTTAAGATTTCCATTTGGATGTAATAATAGCACTTATAGATTAAAGCATTCCTTAGTTGATGCTATTCATAACAATGGCATGAGAATTTATGATTGGACTTTAGATAGTGGTGATGGAGCAAATGCAAATGCTTCACCAAGTACCTTTATAAGAAAATCATGCTCATCTGAAAAGGAACATATAGTTTTGTTAATGCATTGCGGTTTTATAAATAAAAATTCGGCTAAATCACTTGATTCTATAATTAAGCATTATAAAAGTAAAGGATATACATTCAAGGTTATTACAGATGAAACACCTGAGGTATATCATTTCTATCAAAAATAATAAAATCAATGCTTTATTTTAAATACATTTCAATAAAAAAATAATGGGTTGTATAAAACGCAACCCATTATTTATTATATTCCACATCTATGCAACTTTTCTATAATGACCTGTTCTCTCTACAATCTTATACATAGCAAGTCCAACAACTCCATTAATAGCTGCTGTTCCAGCTACTACTGGTAACATTACCATCATTGGCATTTCAACTCCCATAATAAATATCATTGAAGATACAAAAATAGTTCCACTTATGAATGTTCCTACAACTAATAAAATTCCAGTTTCAACATATCTATTTATTCTTTCTTTAGAAACTAATAAAAATAAATACATAACATTACACGTTACAAGCTTGTCTATCATGTTTGGTAATTGTCCTCCTGGAGCTTTTGTTGTTAATGCAGTAAATACTCCAACTATTAATCCTGTAATAAGGGTTGTTTTGTAATCTCTGTTTGTTAACATTATTATAAACATTGTTGCTAATGCAAAGTCTGGTTGTATTGTTAATCCTAGGGCTGGCGTGATTTGATGTAAAACTATCCCTATTGCTATTAATATTGCGTTTGTTACCATTTTTCTTGTTTTCATTTTAATTCCTCCTAAATTTAATTAAAAATTGATTACGTCTTTTTGTACCACCACTCAGTTCATAACATATCTAATCACGCTCCCTAAATAATTTTAAATATAAAAAATCCGTCCTATAAAATATAGGACGGATATGTATCCGCGGTACCACCTAAATTGCATAATAATATGCCTCTCAATTTCAAGTACTAACATACTTTATTTGCTATAACGTGCAACCCACGGCTTAACTACTTTTCATAAAGAATTTCATCTTGCTCCTAAGAGGCCCATTCACCATTAGCTACAGTACTGAAATTCCACCACCTTCAGCTCTCTTTAACCTTGCACCTGGTTACTCTCCCTCATCACAGGATTTAATCTTAATATTATATTATGAAATTTCTTCCAGTTTGTCAACCCTTTTTTTCTTATAAATAATAAAATAAAATAAACTTACTAAAAGAACTCCTTTTAACATTGATGTAATGCTTATACTCCACCAAACACCGTTAATACCTATTGTTCCAATGCTTGCAATTAGAATCACTGCTGGAACTCTCATTCCTGTTAATGTAATGCCAACTGCTGATGGAATGATTGTTTTTCCAAGTCCATTAAAGGTTCCTGCTGTTGTTATTTCTAAACACATAAATAATTGAGAATATCCTAATATCTTTAGGTATTCTATTCCTTGCTTTATTGCCTCTTCTTCTGGAATAAATACTGAGAATACCATATCTCCAAAGAATACAAATAGTACTGTTGCAAATACTCCAATAGATGCTGATAAAACTAATGTAGCTCCATATCCTTTAAATATTCTATCCCACTTTTTTGCTCCATAATTTTGTCCAACAAATGTAGTTAATGCTGTTGAGAATCCCCCTGCTGTCATCCAAGAGATTGCCTCAATTTGAGAACCAACCTTTTGTACTGCAATAGCTGTTGATCCCCATTGTGCTATATATCTTCCTATTATCATTGCAAAAATTGAAAAGCATCCCTCTTGTAGTGCTGTTGGTAATCCAACCTTTACTATCTTTTTTACTATGTTTTTATCATACTCTTTAAATATGTGTCTACCAAAGTGATATCCATTTCTCTTGTATGCTATCATAAATATTACTGTAACAACTATTTGAGCCATAACTGTTGCTATTGCAGCTCCTGCTACTCCAAGAGCTGGAATTGGCCCTACTCCAAATATAAATAATGGATCAAATACAAGATTAAATACTAGTCCAATTGTATTTACCATAAATGGAGTTTTACTATTTCCTGATGCATTAAATATGCTAGTAAATATAGGATTTATAAAATAAAATGGCATTCCAATTGCAACTATTACAAGATATTGAATAGCCATATTTATTATATTTTTATCACCTAAGTTAAAAAATCCTATAAGCTGATTTCTAAATAAAATTAATGCTAGTCCATAACTTAATGATAAAATTATATTTAAAATAATACTATTTTTTATAAACTTATCCCTAGCTTCATAATCTCCTCTTCCAATTGACTGAGATATTCCAACTTCAGCTCCAATTTTACAAATAAAAACTAATGACATTGCAAACCATGGAAAAAATCCTGCTGTTCCTACTGCCGCAACAGCATCACTTCCTACTCTTCCAATCCAAATCATATCAATCATGTTATATGCCATTTGAATAAAGGATGTCCCAAGTATTGGCAAGGATAATGCTATTAGCGTTTTAAATATGTTACCTGATGTTAAATCAATTCTTTTTTTCATTCGTATCCCCCTCACTTTTCTAAAACATACAAAAAAAGTGGCAAAGCCACTTTTTCTATCATCTAATATACCACTAATTATTAATATTAACAAGAATTCTTCGTCCTAAAAAACTGCTAATGTTATCAAATGTTTCAGGTTTACTATAATAATATCCCTGAACTATATCACAACATATACTTTTTAAGTAATAGATTTGTTCTAACTCTTCAACCCCCTCAGCTACAACTTCTATTCCAAGCTCATGAGAAAGATTTATTATATTTTCAACTATGCATCTGTTTTTAGGGTTTTTAAATAAGTCCATAACAAAACTTCTATCAATTTTCAAAACGTCTATTGGTAGCTTCGTAAGATAATTTAGCGATGAATATCCTGTTCCAAAATCATCTAAAGCAATACTTATTCCCAAGTTTTTTATTTTTTCAAGCCTATGTATATTTTTATCAAAGGATTTCATTAATACACTTTCTGTTATTTCAATCTCTATGTACTTTGGTGGAACATCATATTCAGCTATTAACTCTTCTAGGTCATCAATTATGTTGTCATATCTTAATTGTACCTCTGAAACATTTACTGCAATTTTAAAATTATCATAACCATCATTTAAAAAATGTTTTATTTTTTTAAATACTTCTTCAAAAACAAATCTACCAATTGGTAGAATTAATCTTGTACTTTCTGCAATAGGAATAAACTCTACAGGACTAACAACTCCAAGCTCCTTGCTATCCCATCTTAACAATGCTTCAAAACCATTAACCTTGCAATCTGAAAGCATTACCTTTGGTTGAAACATTACAAATAGCTCTTCATTTTGAATTGCTGTTCTTAGCCCTTTATGAATTAAGTATGTTCTCTCAATCTCATTTGAAATACTCTTATCAAAAATATCATATATATTTTTTCCATTTGCTTTTGCTCTATGAGTTGCTGCATCTGCATTTTTTAATAAGTCATCAAAACCTTCTCCATTATCTGGAAAAATAGCAACCCCTACACTTGCAGTAATATATACTTTCTGACCAGCTAAAAGCTTTGGTGTCTCTATACATTCTAATAATTTTTGTGATATACTTTCTGCTTCTTCAATTGAGGTAATATACGGTTTAAATACTATGAATTCATCTCCACTATATCTACAAATAACATCTTCATCATTAATTATTGATGATAAGCATACTGCTATTTCCTTTAATAGCCAATCCCCTTCTGAGTGCCCAAAGGATTCATTAATATATTTAAAATTGTCTATATCAATTATTATTAATGCCCCTCTTTGGGTTTTACTTTTATCTAGATAGTAGTCCACAATAGTTTTCATGTGATGTTTTGTTGGAAGACCCGTTAATCCATCATATTGAATTACTTTTCTGTACTCCTGCTCCAATTCCTTTTGATTAGAAATATCATGCATATATCCAAAAAGAACAGATGATATATTATCCTCATTATTTATTACCTTAAGGTTCATTTCTAACCAAATAGGGGTATTATATATGCTATTTAATTTTATTACCCCATTAAACTCACTTAAGCATTCTATGCTCTTGTTTATATTACTTATATATTCGCTTACTTTTTCTTCGTCAATAAGTGATAACCACTTATCCTCTGTTATCTTTAAAATAGAACTTCCACTACCTGCGATAATCCTACTTAATGTACCAAAAATAGTTACTTCTTTTTTCGATAAATCCCATTTAAAATAAGTGTCTTTTGAGTGTCTTTTAAGCTCACCTATCGCTTCCCAATGCTTAAAAATAAACTCGTCACTTTCTTCTTGAGGCTTTAATACATCCTTGTTGCTCAAAAATTTTATCATCCTTGTTCCCATACCTTTTATTTATATTTAATTTTCTTTTTTCTCTTCTAATTCCTTTTTTCTTTTTTTATCATTAACTAATGTTGCTACTAAAGCTGCTGTAGCTGCTGCTAAAATTGTTATTTTTCCAACTTTCTTTAACTTCATAAGACACCCTCCATTTATTTATAAATAATATAATTTCATTATAACCTATGTAACTTAATATATTCTAGTAATTTTTAATATATATCTCTTAAAAATTAGTTAATTTTTACATATAATTCTTCTTTTTTCTCCATTATTTTAACAAAAAGGACAATACCCTTATAGTATTATCCTTAATATAATTATTTAAAAGCATTTTCTTCTCTTGAATATTCATACCCTATAACTCTTAATTTTTCAACTATTTCGCTTTCACTTACATCTAAATCATCACAAAGGGCTTCTAAGGATGAATATTTGTCTCTAAGCTTCATGTTTACCATACTTAATAAAATATTTGGATCACTTATTCCTAACATAAATTCCTCCTAATTATTTAAGACTTGAAAAACTTACAAGCTCAATATTGTTTTCTTTTATATAATTTAACACTTTTTCTGCTGTTAAAACTTCTCTTTCTTTATCTCTAATTGAGTTGTATGCTGTTAAATTCATTAAATCCTCATCTACATATGCTGGATGAGCCATTATTTCAACAACTTCATATTTATCCTTTAACCCTTCAAGTCTATTTATTAAATAGTCCTCTGTAACATTTTCCTCGTAGAAATCAATAACAAAATGATCTGGGCAAGTAACTCCTTCCCCTCTAACAATATCTATAAAATTATTGTCAGGACATCTCATTGGAACATTATAATCCTTAGCTAATTTTACAATTAATTTAAATACCTCTGGATAATAAGTATAGAAATGATGATGGCCATCTAAATGGTTCATTTTCATTCCTGTCTTTAGGAATTTTTCAATTTGAGCTCTTAATTCCTTTTCAATCTCTTCTAAACTGAAGCCTTCTGGAATATGATAAATTCTCTTGTAGAATGTTCCGTCTTCTCTAACTATACTCTTAACTTCATCTACCGGAAGAACTGGACTTCCACAAGTTAATGTTAAGTGAACTCCCATTTCATTTAACCCATTATCTAATGCATATTTAATGCCTTCTTCAAAATTATCCATGTTAGCCATTGCTGTTGTATCTCTCATTATACCATTTTTAATGGATTCTATAATTCCTTTAGATACACCCATTGATAATCCATAATCATCTCCATTAACTATTAACTTCATTTTAATTCTCCCCCATCAATAATAAATATTGCTCTATTTCATTAACAACTAAGGTTAAATACTTCTTTTCAACCTCTCCAAATCTTCCTTCACTTGGACTATCTATATCTAAAACTCCATATACTTCACCATTTACTATAACCGGAACTACTATTTCAGATAATGATTCTGAATCACAAGCTATATGACCTGGAAACTCATGAACATTTTTTACTACTTGAATTTCTTGTGTTTCTGCTGCTGTACCACAAACTCCTTTTCCAAAAGGTATTCTAATACAGGCTGGCTTACCTTGAAATGGTCCAAGTACTAGTTCTTTATTTTTATTTAAATAAAATCCTACCCAGTTAATATCCTTCATAAAAAAGTTTATATAAGAGGATATGTTTGAAAGGTTTGCAATAACATCATTCTCATCTTTTAATTGATAAAAAATTGTTGACACCATAGTTTCATAATTCTCTATTATGTTGTTTGATAGTATTGAACTATTCATTTCCTCACCCCCACCACTTCTACTATATCACAGTTTTCAAACAAATGAAAATATTTTCACAATTTTAGCTTTTTGACTTAAAATATATCTCCTCATCTCTTTTTATTAGTATTGTTGATATACCTATTGTTATTGTCTCCACTACAGGTATAGTCATCCACACACCCTTTAATCCAAGGAAATAAGCAAATAAGCTAATTATTATTAACACTAATACAATTCCTCTTAATACTGAAAGTATTGTTGATATTTTTGACTTCTCTATAGATTGTAAAAAACCTACATTAACAATATTAATTCCCATTGCTAAAAACGCTATAAAATATAGTCTTAAGCCTAAAACTGTAATATCTAAAAGTTCTCCCTTTGATGATGAAAATATGCTTACAATCATTGATGGCTTTGCCAAAGCAATTCCAAAGCTTATTGCTCCTACTGTAAATGCAACTATTTTTGCTTTTTTATAGGTTTCTAAAACTCTTTCTAAATTCTCTGCACCATAATTAACGCTTAAAATTGGTTGTATTCCCTGTGCTATTCCATTTAATATTGCAACCACAATAAGTGCAGAATTTGAAATTATACTATATGCTGACAATCCAATATCTCCTGAAATTTTACCTACTACTATGTTAAAAATAAATATTAATGCTCCTGCTGATATTTCTAAAACAAGAGAAGGTAATCCATTTGAAACTATTCTATGTGCATAATTAAATACATCCATTGTGAATACAAACTTAATATTATTTTTCTTTAATATAAAATGCATTAATAATATTATAATTGCAACTATTTGAGCAAGGGAAGTTGCTATTGCAGCTCCTCTCATGCCCATTCCCATAGGGATAATAAATATATAATCTAATACTATATTAGTTAAGTTTGCAGCAATAACTGCCCACATTGATAGCTTTGGATTGCCATCATTTCTTACAAAAACATTTAAAACACTTGCCATTACAAAACCAAGAGCCATTACCATTAATACTCCAACATATTCTTTTACAAGCTCAATAGTATTTTCTGTTGCTCCTAAAGTCCAAGCTATATCTTCTAAAAATATTGTTCCAAATAACGTTATTATAATCCCAATTATAAATGTTGAAATAATAGAAAATGTAAATATCTTGTTGGCAGCACTATAATTCTTTTTCCCTATACTAACAGATAGTGCTGTTGCCCCTCCAACACCAAATAATAATCCTATACAACTAAAAAGACTGTATACTGGTATTCCAATATTTAATGCAGCAAGACCTAAATTACCAACTCCTCTTCCTATAAAAAATGTATCTAAAAAAATACATAATGATAATCCAAGCATTCCTGCAACACTTGGAATCATATATCTTACGATTAATGAATTTATATCATCCTTAAGTATATCTACTTTTTTCATTCTTTTGTTCTCCTCCTAATTATCTATCTAGTTCAATAAACCTAATAGACACTGCACTCTTATCCACTTCCAATTCTCTCCTTTTATTATGCTCTCAAGTTAATTTATCATACTATATTTATTATATCAAAAAAGATAGTTAAATATATTTCCCTATTCTTATTTGCATTTATTAATACACTTTTATTCTTATGTGAATTTTTCAATATTATGGTATACTCTAAATTAGAGAAATATTTTAATGAAATGGGGGTATTGTTATGAAATTTATAGCAATGGATATGGATGGAACTCTTTTAGATAACAATCATTCAATTCCACCTGAGAATATTGAGGCAATAAAAAAGGCACAAGCTTTAGGCGTTTATGCTGTTATTTCAACAGGAAGAGTTTATGACCACGTTAAGGATTTTCTAAAAGAACATAATTTCACACCAGATTTTGTAATATCATCAAACGGAGCATGTATTACTGATAAAAATGGTAAATTATTATTTTCAAGACCACTTCCAAAGGAAACGCTTTTAGAGTCTTTAAATTTCTTACATAAAAATGATTTTTTCTATTCTCTTTCAACTGATAATGGAATGTTATCACCTAATGATGGCTTTGAAATCTTAGATAGAGAAGCTTTAAGAATGAAAGAGAAAGACCCAAATGCAGATATTTCTGTTGTTTATAGCTTCGTTGAGTATGTTAAACAGCTTGGAGACTGTGAGGAACGAGGAAGAGATTTTGAAACACTTTTAAGCTTAGATTGTCCTGTTTATAGTATACCTGTATTGACATTTGATAAATTCAGACAAACACAAGGTAGAGAGGGTTTAAAGCATCTTAAGGACGTAACTTTAGATTCATCAGCCTTTAACAACTTTGAAATTGTTAATGCAAATGCTTCAAAAGGTATTGCTATTAACTACCTTTTAGATAAGCTCAATATTTCAACGGATGATGCAATGGCACTTGGTGATAACTATAATGACATTTCTATGTTTAATGTAGTTAAATATAGCATTGCCATGGGGAATTCTCCAGAAGATATAAAGAAAATTTGCTACTTTACTACAAAGTCAAACATTGAATTTGGAGTTGCTTACGCAATAGAAAAATTCGTTTTATAGTCCAAACTGTGCCAGAGATGTGACAGGGACGTGTCAGGCACTTCCCTGTCACATCCCTGTCACATCCCGTCACCATTTAAGTATTCCATAAGTCTCTGATAACTCTACATCTTTTATTTTGTGGTTTATTTTTTGCTTAAATAATGGCCCATCATAAACTAAAGTATGATATTCTCCATTTTCTCCACAAGGATCCGCTCCTCTTTCTTTTATTTTTTCAACTAATTCTTTTGTCAACTCTTGACCTAAAAACCCTTTGTCTAAAAATTCTAGCTTTACAACACTAATAATTGTTTTAAATCCTGCATCAATAAACTCATTAACAATTTTTTCTCTTTCTTCTCCCCATAATGGAAATAAAGGTGTTAAATTTGCATTTTCACATCTTTCTGTACACCAAACTCTATGCCCTTCAACATCAATATCCCCAAAGGCACAATAATCAACTCCATTATTTTTGAACTCCTTTAGTAGAGTTTCTAATTTTTCTTGATACTCTCCAAATTCACATTTAATAATATATAGTGGAATTCCTAGACTATTTGCTACCTCTTCTATAACACTTTTAGGTATTCTAAACACCCAATTCTTTTCATCTTCTTTATTCACCTTAACAATTAATCCAACTGGATTATACCC
Source organism: Clostridium sp. (assembly GCA_051650705.1). GTDB lineage: Bacteria > Bacillota > Clostridia > Clostridiales > Clostridiaceae > Clostridium. Next base: position 27,535 of record JBOFQV010000255.1, on the reverse strand, counting down.
TTGCTTAATTAATCTATATAAAGCTAAAGTACTATCTTTGCCACAGCTATAGGACATAACAAAATTTTTACTCATACTAAATCCTCCTCATTATCTCGCTTCTAAAAAAGAGCATATCATTATGATACGCTCCTTAATTTGTAATACAAAAAACTAAGCATTACACACTACTTCTTACATCTTATCTTTAACAACTATTCTTCATCATCATAATGATCTAAGAATGAATGTTTAACACCCTTCTTTTCCCATCCTAAAATAGAATCCATAGCTACATTTTCAGCTGATTTAAATATTGATTTCTCAACTCCATCAAACTTCTCTTTCAATTCCTTAATTAAGTCCTTTATTTCATATCTCTTGTTACCAATCTTCTCTGCTGCAACCATACAAGCACAGTTTAGTGGCCATATTCCACAATAATTAGTGAATCTCTTAATATAATCTTCTTCAATGAAATACAAAGGTCTAATAAGCTCCATATTTTCAAAGTTTTTAGCCTTAAGCTTAGGTAACATTGTTTTAAAGTTTCCTGCATAAAGAATATTTAAAAGAGTTGTTTCAATAACATCATTATAATGATGACCAAGAGCAAGCTTGTTGCATCCAAGTTCTTGAGCCTTTGAATATAATGACCCTCTTCTCATTCTTGCACATAAATAGCATGGATAATCCTTTGCCATTTTATCCACAACTTCAAACACTTTACCATCATAAATAGTCACAGGAATTCCTAAATGTTCACAGTTTTCTATTAATAACTCCTTAACCTGTGGATGATATCCAGGATCCATAGCTAAAAATACTAAGTCAAAGTTAATTTGTCCATGTCTTTTTAACTCTTGGAAAAGCTTCGCCATTAAAAGAGAATCCTTCCCCCCTGAAATAGCAACAGCAATTTTATCCCCCTCTTCCACAAGGTTATATTGCTTAATTGCCTTAACAAACTTAGACCAAATATGTTTTCTATACTTTTTTACAAGACTTCTTTCAATTTCTGCAAGGCTTCTCTTTTCCCCTTCTGGAATAAATCTTTCACAGCCTTTACCAGCTATACTACTCATTAATTACACCTCATTTTTAACATTCGTAATTTCTAATATTCAAACTCTCTAATGCTTTCACAAATTTTTACATTTAAAGGTTTATCCTCATTTAACTTCTTATAAGAAACAAATAATTCATTTAGCTCAACATCAGTTAAATCAACCCTATTATTACTAAGCACAATTACATTTCTCTCTTCTAATAATATTTCCACATCATTCTTATCATTTTTAATAAAGTAACTCATTTGAACCTTATTAGTTACTCTACTTTTGTATTTTTCTTGAAAGCTCATAGTCTTTCTTATTTTCTCATAATCAGCTCCTGCATCAATATTAAAGCCAGCCATTTTTAATTGTTCCTCAAACATATCAGTTGGCATTCCATATCTCTCCATAAGCTTCTTTTGGATTTTAATAAACTTATCTTGAGAAATATTATTTTCCTCCATATACTTGTAAAGTTCCTTAGTGAAATCAGCCATTCCTAAAGACCCTGCTGACATTTTGTAATACAAGTCATATATATAATTTTCAAATTTATCTATATCAGTATCTTTTACTTTATTCTTTAATTCATTAAAATCAATAACCTTTTCGTCCATAAGTATTCACACTCCTTTTTCTATATATTATATAATATTAAACTTCAAACTACAATTCAAATAGGAAAAGTGAGAGCGTAATACTCTCACCTATAATTAATCTATTTTTACTTTATTATAAACCTCTTCATATAGCTTTAAGTTATCACCAAGATAAGCATAAGCCTCACACTTATCAACTAACTCCTTTGGCATATATGCATTAGGATTATTCTTTATATTATCTTCTTGAGCTTCTCTTGCTAATTTATTTGGTGTTGTATATCCAATTTCATCAGCAATATCAAAAGCTGGTTCCTTTTCACATAGGAAATTCATGAATATTTCTGCCTCTTCCTTGTGTTCTGCACCATTTGGAATAACTAAAGAATCAATCCAAAAATTTGCTCCTTCCTTTGGAACAACATATTTTAAATTGTCATGCTCTGCTTCAAGATTTAACCCTTCACCAGACCAAATAACAGCAAAAGCAGCCTCTCCAGCAACCATAGCATCTAACATTTCATCAGTCATCCATGCCTTTATATTAGTTTCCTTTAACTTTTTAAGCACGTCTTCTGCTTCCTTTAACTCCTTAGGATCTGTTGTGTTAACTGAATATCCTAAGCTTTTTAAAGCAACACCAATAGAATCTCTCATAGCATCCATCATGATAACATTGTTTGCATACTTCTCATCCCAAAGTATTTTCCATGATTCTACAGGTTCTTTAACTAAATCTGTATTGTATAAAATTCCAATTGTTCCTGACATATATGGAATTGAATATTCATTCTTCGGATCTGCAAGCTTTCCTAAATGATCTTCATGTATGTTTTCAAAATTAGGAATTTCTGAAAAATCTATTTTTTGGATTCTTTCCTCTTGAACAAGTCTTTGAACCATATAATCTGCTGATAAAATCACATCATATTTTGAAGCTCCTGATGATAGCTTTGCATACATCTCTTCTGGCTCTGAATATGTATCCATATTTACCTTAATTCCTGTTTGCTTTTCAAAATCCTTTAATACCTCATCAGGTATATTTGCTGCATAGTTAAAAAAGTTTATTGTAACCTTATCCTTATTGCCACATGCAACAAATAATGTTCCCATTAAGACAATAGATAAAACTAAAGCAAGTTTTCTTATACTTTTTTTCATTTTGTAAGTCCTCCTAAATAAAAATAAAATATTATTAACTAATAATAATATTCCTTACTCCAAATTTTATTATATATATTTTCCCCATTATTGCAAATATTAATGGTCATTAAATTAAATTACTTTTGTTTCTTTTAACCATTTTGTGTTAATATTAAATTATAAACAAAATTACTATTGATTAAATTCTAAATTAATTAAAGGAGATGACATCATGAGTTTTTTAGACAAACTAGAACGTAAATTCAAGAAATTTTATATTCATAATTTAATGTTTTACATAATCATAACTAATGCCTTTGTGTACTTTTTAAGACAAATGGATGGTTTTCAAAATCTAACCGCTTCTCTTGCTCTAATTCCTTCAAAGGTTTTAGAAGGGGAAGTTTGGAGATTAATAAGCTTTGTGTTCATTCCACCTAATGCTTCATTATTCTTTATCTTCTTTGTATTATATTTTTATTATATTGCAGGAAGTGGTCTTGAGCATGAGTGGGGTGGCTTTAAATTTAACATGTACTACTTCTGTGGAATAATAGTAACAATAATAGTATCTATGGTTACTAAAATCCCTGTTGCAGATGCAACAGCTATAAATCTTTCATTATTTTTAGCCTATGCTAGAATAAACCCTAATATGGAGGTGCTTTTATTTTTCTTCATCCCACTAAAAATAAAATATCTTGCATGGTTTAACTGGGCAATAATAATTTACCAAAGCTATATAATGATTTCAGCTAGCTATTTTATTGGACTACTAGTTGTAATTGCTCCAGTAGTTAACTTCATCTTATTCTTTGGAAGAGATCTTGTAGTGAATGGATTTAGACGTGGCTCATCAATTAAAAGAAAATCAGAATTTAAAGCTGCGGCTACCCCAAAACAAGATTATTTCCATAAATGTACCGTTTGTGGAATAACAGATGTAGATGATCCAGATATGGAATTTAGATATTGTTCAAAGTGTAACGGAAAACATGGGTATTGTATAAATCACATTGGAAACCATGAACATATAGAATAAGCTTAAAAGGCTGCCAATTGGCAGCCTTTCTAAAATTTAAAGAGTAATTATTTTTGCTGTAATACCCTCTAAATTATTTAACTCATTTGATAACTTTTCTATTTCCTCTTGATTTTCACTTAACAGATTTAAAATTATTAATCCAGATGGGGAACAACTTCCCTCTCTTGCCTCATGTAATCCTAATCTTGTTTGAATTATACACCCATATCTTGTTAATATTTCTTGTACCTTTGGTGCTAAAGAATTTCTTGGAATAATTTTTATTGCCATAATTGTAAACATAAAATAAATACCTCCCTTTAATCTTCTCCTTTTATTATACCCTTAAATATACAATTATAACTTAACTTAACAAATTATTTAAAATCAATTCATATTTTACTCTAGGTACATAAAAAGAGCTGCATTAAACAGCTCTTAAAATTTATTTCTTTTTCTTATTATTTTTCTTTGAATTATCCTTTTTAACAAAGGAGCTTGTCTGTATTTTTCTATTTGTTATTCCTGGTTTAGCATTTTTATATAACTTCCAGAACCCAACTATATTTAAAAATAATACAGGTGGGAATAATGCTAATATAAACCACCATGGGCTAACTTCATATTTATCAGCCATTTTATAAAAAAGGTAAACATTTGGTATTGCCATTAAGAAATAAGAAATAGGTCCTAAAATTCTACTAGTAAATGCTGCTGCTATAATTGGAATTAATAGTAGCATTGATGCCCCTGTCATCTTAATTAATTGATATGAATTTAATCCTGGAATCCACGCAAACCATGGATTTGGTTGTTTTTCTATCTTTGCTATTTTCATAAATGTTAATCCATAAAATATATAATACCCAATTGCTAATGCAAAGATGAAAAGAATTATAAGCATACTTGATGCTAGGTTGTCCATTGATGAAAAATCCATTTTATAATACCTCCCAAAAAAATCTATAACTACATATTATCATATTTTATTAAATTATGGTATGCTTTTCACATTTATTGTTATAAATAGTCATTGAATTATATTCCTCTTGTTTTAGAACATTAGTTCGTTTATAATAGAATTAATATATTACAAGGAGATGTTTCTATGGACACCATGGAAAAATTAAAAATATTATCTAATGCAGCTAAGTATGATGTATCCTGCTCATCCTCTGGCTCAAAAAGAAAAAATACAAATAATGGTCTTGGAGATGCCTCATCATCTGGAATTTGTCATAGCTTTACCCCAGATGGAAGATGTGTTTCCCTATTAAAAATTCTTCTTTCTAATGATTGTGTATATGACTGTAAATATTGCATAAATGCATATTCTAAGGATGTTCCAAGAGCAACCTTTACTGTAGAGGAAATAGTTTCATTAACAATAAACTTTTATAAAAGAAATTATATAGAGGGATTATTTTTAAGCTCTGGTATTTATAAAAATCCAAATCACACAATGGAGATGCTAACACAGGTTGTAAAAACATTAAGACTTAGAGAAAACTTTAATGGGTATATTCATTTAAAAGGTATTCCTGGAGCTGATGAAGCCTTAATAAAGGAGGCTGGAAAATATGTTGATAGAATGAGTGTTAATATTGAGCTTCCATCAAGTACCTCTCTTAAGCTTTTGGCTCCTCAAAAAACTAAAACAAATATTTTAAAGCCAATGTCCCTAATAAAAAATTCTATTGATGAACATTCAGAGCTTAAAAAGAACTTTAGAAAAGCTCCACTATTTGTACCTGGAGGACAAAGTACTCAATTAATTATTGGTGCAACTCCAGAAAAGGATGGTCAAATTCTAAATTTAAGCCAAAACCTTTATGATAAATTTAAACTTAAAAGAGTGTATTATTCTGCCTATGTTCCTGTAATTAAGGATAATCCACTGCTACCTTCAATAGAATTTCCACCAACCTTAAGGGAGCACAGACTTTATCAGGCTGATTGGCTTCTTAGATATTATGGTTTTAATTCAAGAGAATTGTTAAAAGAAGATGAGGATTTTGATTTAAAATTTGACCCAAAAACTAGCTGGGCATTAAAAAACATTAATCATTTTCCTGTAGAAATAAATAGATGCTCCTATGATGACCTACTTAGAATTCCCGGAATAGGAGTAACCTCAGCAAAAAGAATATTAAAGGCAAGAAGATTAGCACCATTAAACTTCATGCACTTAAAGAAAATTGGTGTTGTTTTGAAAAGAGCTCAATATTTTATAACCTGTATGGGAAAATATTATGGCGATGTTTCTTTTGATAAAGACAAAATTGAAAATAGACTTTCTAATAGTGATGTAGTTACAGTAAATTCTTTAACTACAGAACAATTAAGCTTTTTCACCTCAACAGAAACTCAAATTGCTCTTCCTAAAAGTAAAATTCCAATTATTACAGGACAAATATAGGAGGAATAAATGAAGATTTTTATATATGATAATACCTTTCAAGGATTACTCACAGCTATTTATCATAGCTTTTACTCTAAAGAAAAAGAGCTGAAAATTACAACATTAGAAAATCATACACCTTCATTTTTAGATGAGGAGATAATTGTTGAAACAAATGAAAATTTAAGTAGTAAAGTTGAAAAAAGTATTATAGAAAAAATAAGTAAATCTACTCTATCTAATATATATTTCTTATTTTTATCAAGCTATGAAAATAAGGAAATACTTCTTTATAATTATCTTAAATTTGGATTTAAGGTTGGTAAAGATGTTAATGATATGCTTCATTTAGATGTAGTAAGAGATGTAAAGCTTATAGTAAGAAGAGTAACTCTTGAATCTCATAGATTTAAAGGATTTGTTAGGTTTTCTTACATTAATAATGAATTTTTATATTCCTCAATTTCACCTGATCACAATATTTTGGAGTTAATTTCTCCACATTTTCAAAAAAGATTTTCAAATGAATATTGGATAATTCATGATAAAAAAAGAGGCTTGGCTTCTATTTACAATAAAGAGTTTTGGGAAATTACAAAGATGAGTGATGAAGACTATGAAAAGCTTAAAGGATATGAGGATGAGTATAATTTTCTTTGGAAAGAATATTTTAAATCGGTAAATATTGAGGAAAGAAATAATCCAAAGCTTCAAACAAGAATGATGCCAAAAAGATATTGGGAAGACCTTACAGAGCTTTAACTCTGTAGGGTCTTAATTTTATTATTAGCTATACCAATAACTTCTCTTCCTCCATTAATGTACCCTTCAATAATTTCAATAATGTCTTTAGAAATTATTTCTCCTGGTGAAACTAATGGTATTCCTGGTGGATAAGGTATTATTGCATCCTTTGAGACTCTACCCTCTGAATTCTTTATATAAACTTCTTCCCATTTCATATTAAAAACTTCAAAAGGCTCATATCTTTTTTCTGGAATAACTGAAATAAATCCATTACTCTCCTCACATTTTAAAGAGTTTAAATTAATATCACTTAAAGCATTATAAATCTTTTTAAAATCCTCTTCCCCATTAAAAGGTGAAAGAATTAAAACAGCTCCTCTACTCCAACTCATTTCACATTGAACTTTTCTTTTTCTAAGCTCATCTAAAAGAATGTGACCACTGTAACCTACATCTAATAACACATTATATCTTGTTTTATCAATAGAATATCCCTTAGGTAAATTACTCTGATCTATAATACTAATTCCTTCGATAGAATTTATTTTACTTTTCCATTTTTCACATAAATCAATTAGCTTTTTATAGTCCTCATTTCCATACTTCTCTAAATAGTATCTACTATAATCTAGTGATGCCATAATTAAATATGATGGAGATGTGGTCATAAATGCCCTTAAATAAAACTCAACATTATTCTCTCCATTAGTAAGTAAAAAAGCTCCTTGTGTAAGAGATGGCAATGTCTTATGTGCACTTAAAACTATATAATCCGCTTCTTTAACTAGTGATTTTGGTAAATCTTTATTAATCCCGAAATGCGCTCCATGAGCACCATCTAAAATAATTCTTAATCCCTTATTTTTAAGTTCACCAATTAGCTCATCTAAATCTTCATATCCAATTCCAAAATAGTTTGGATAAGTAAGTATTATTCCTTTTGGATTTTCACTTTTCTTTAATGCACTAAAAATTTTTTCTTTACATGGAGGTAAGAAAATATCACACTCATCTACAATATTTGGCTCAATATAAATAACCTTTAATTTTCTTAAAATTAAGGCATTATAAATTGACTTGTGGCAGTTCCTCTCAACTAAAACCTCATCCCCCTCATTAAAGGCATCAAAAATCGAAGCAAGATTTCCTCCACTACTTCCATTTACACAAAAGAAAGCCTTATCACATCCATATAGCTTTCTTAAGGCTTCTTGACTTTCCTCAATTACACCTTCTGGATTATGAAGATTATCTAGAGGATCAACCTCTGTAATATCTAAAGAAATACCACTTTTTAAAAATTCTCCTCCTAATTCATCTCTTTCAAATCCCTTTCCACATTTGTTCCCTGGCATTGAAAGTATTAAATTTTCTTCCTTATGATACTTAAGTAATTCCTCTAATAATGGTGCTTTAATCATATTACTACCTTCCCTTTATTACCTGCATTGAGTATTTCTTTAACACTTTGTTTGCTACAGCCTTAATATCTGAAGAAGTTATTTCATTTAGCCCTTCCACTTCTTCAAAATACAATGTTCCATCTCCAAACATAACATCATAGGTGCTTAACTCTTTTGCAATTATAATACTTTGTTCTTCTCTAAATAATCTCTTTAACTTTAGTGTCTTTGAAAGCTGACTTATTTCACTTTCTGAAAAATCTATTTCTAACCCCTTTATTATACATTCCCTAACAATCTCAATTGATTTTTCTAAATTCTCACTTGATGTTGAATAAGTTATTTTATAAAGCTTTATATTACCTTCATAAGCAACCCTACATATAACATCATAAATTAGTCCATGTTGAGTTCTTAAATTATCATATAATAGCGAGTTTACACCCTCTCCAAAATACTCATTAAATATTCTTAAAGCTTTCATTTCTCTATTAGAAAGTTCATGTATTGGGAATATTAATTGAACCTTACAGGTATTAGCACCCTCACGACTCTGTTCAAAGCACTCTTCTTTAGGATTCTCATAGCTTTCTTTATAACTATATACACCTTTATTTTCCCACTTTCCAAAGCATTTTTCTATAACCTTTAAAACTTCCTCTGGTGATAAATCTGATATCACTCCAACACTTGTATTTGAAGGAAAATAGTTTTTATTATAAAAGCTTTTAATATCTTCTAAAGTCATGCTATTTAGAGAATTTTCTTCCCCAATTATAGGATATTTAATTCTTCTATTTTCAAAGGAATTTAAGAATAGTTTGTCTTCACAGAACTGTTCAAGCTCCTCATCCCATTCCTTTAACTCTTCCTTTATTACATTCATTTCTTCTTTAAAGCCATCTTCTTTAAAGGTTGGATTCATAATAATATCAGAAAAAATTTCAACACCTTCTTTAAAATCCTCTCCAAGAAGTGTTCCATAATAAATTACATATGGATAGTTTGTCATTGCATTTTGAAAACCAAAAACTCTACTTAAATCCTCATTTATTTGCTTTTCACTTCTATTCTTAGTTCCCTTATAAACCATGTGCTCTGTTGCATGTGCAACTCCTAAAACTTCATTTTCAACTGCTGCTCCTGCATTAATCCCTATTGAAATTGAAGTTAATTTTGAAACTCCTTTTTTATATAAAACCCTTAATCCATTACTTAAAGTAAATTTTTGCATTTCCCTCTCTCCTAAAAAAATCCCCATAACCTGTTAAAGCTAAGGGGATTTATTATTATTCAGCCTTTAGTGCTATTGCACATTCAATTCTCTTCTTTTGCATTTTACATCCAATTTCGTATGGAATATTCATATCCCCATTGAAATTAAAGTTGTTTGCTTGGCATCCACCACTACAGTAGAATCTTGCCCAACAATCTTTACATTTTGGCTTGTTGTATATATGAGCCTTCTTGAATGTCTTTCCTAATTCTGCATCATAGCTATCATCATATATAGTTCCAAGCTTGAACTCTTCCTTACCAACGAATTGGTGGCATGGATAAACATCCCCTTGAGGAGTTATTGCAACATATTCAAATCCTGCTCCACAGCCTGAAATTCTCTTGTAAACACAAGGTCCTCCATTTAGGTTTATGTTGAAGTGATAGAAGTTAAATTCATCTCCTTCATTCTTTCTTCTAGCCATTTCATTATAAAGCTTATCATAGCTTTCAAATATCTTTGGAAGATCCTCTTCTCTTAATGAAAGAGCATGCTTGTCTTCTAATACAACTGGCTCAATTGAAACTTCATCAAAGCCTTCCTTAACCATAGCCATAACATCTTCATAGAAGTCTGTGTTAGCTCTTGTAAATGTACCTCTTACATAGTACATCTTACCTTCTGTTCTCTTTGCAATCATCTTTTTAACGTTTGGAATAATATCGTTGTATGAACCACTTCCATCAACCTTTATTCTAACATTATCATTAACTTCTTGTCTTCCATCTAATGATAATATAATGTTACCCATTTCCTTATCCATGAAGTCCATCATATCATCATTTAAAAGTGTTGCATTAGTTGTCATTGTGAATCTAATGTTCTTGTTCCACTTCTTTTCATTTTCTCTAGCATATTGAACTATTTCCTTTATGCTATCCATTATCATTGTTGGCTCTCCACCAAATAAATCTATTTCTATGTTCTTTCTTGGACCACTTCTTTTAACAACATAGTCAATTGCCTTTTTAGCAGTATCAACGCTCATTACACCCTTGTTTCCATGGTATTCACCATCATCTGCAAAGCAATATTTGCATCTTAGGTTACATCCATGAATTATGTTTAAACAAACTGCCTTTATATAATCTCTATCATCCATTGAGCTATGAGCTATATCTTCATAGTTGTCCTTTGAGTATAGAATTTCATCATCAACTAATTCCTTTATTTCATCATAAGCCTCTGATATTGTTTCTACACTATACTTTTCTTTTAACTCTTCAGTAAGAGCTTCCTTACTTCTTAAGCTATCTTTATCTAATAAATCATATACTAGCTCATCTACTATATGAACTGCTCCACTGTTTACATCTAATACAAAAAAGTTTTCACCTTGTTTAAATTTATGAATTAATGCCATAATTGTCCTCCTAATAAGTTAAAAACTGCCTAAAAGGCAGTTTTAAATTAAGTAATGATTTCTTAAATAGTGAAATTCAAAACTATTTGCTTTCGCACTCAAGATTAGCAACTGTGCATGAAGTTTTACATGCTGATTGGCATGAGTTAGCGCACTCTTTGCATCCTGGTTTCATTAAGCTGTTTTTAATGTTTGATTTGTTTATAGTCTTTATGTGCTTCATAACGAATCCCCCATTTTATTAATTTCATACAAATTATATCACACATCTTTTTCCCAAAAAAGAAAATTTTATAACTTTTTTAAATTAATATATTATAACTATTAATATTCTAGCTTTTTCAACTAAATATATAGTTACTTATAAAATTAAATTAGGGTGTTTAAAACACCCTATTATAACTAATCTTCTTTTTTATATCCTGGTGAAACATAGTGATATATAGCACCAACAAAGAATGCTCCCCCAATTATGTTTCCTATTGTTGCAATTGATAAGTTATATGCTAGTCCAGCAAGTGAAACCCCTGCCCCATGTGGTATTAACAATGCAATTCCAAATAACCCCATGTTTGCTATACTATGTTCAAATCCTGCTGCGAAGAAAGTTGTTACACATAATAACATCATGATAAACTTTCCAAACTCAGTCTTCATTTTATATGCACACCATACACCTAAGCATACTAAAATGTTACATAATATTGCTTTTATAAATAATTGCTCAACTGGAGTGTTCATTTTACTTTCAGCTATTTTTAAAACTAACTCTTGAATTTGTGGCGTTGCAGCTCCACTATAAACATACATAACTGCTGCAACAAGTGAACCAATTAGGTTTCCAACCCAACATACTACCCAAAGCTTTAAAGCATTTGGTATTGTTACTTTCTTATCTAAATACCCAACAGCCATAGCCATATTATTACTAGTAAATAATTCTGCTCCTGCAAAAACTACTAAGCATAATGCTATACTAAATGTTACTCCCATTCCTATTTTAGCCGCTGGATTATGTGCAGCATCAGTAAATCCACCAATTGTATATGCAAAAATTGTTCCTATTGTTACAAAGAATCCACCCATCATTGATAAAACTGAATACTTTAATGCTCCATTTTCTTTTAAATACTTTACTTTCTTTTCCGCAATTTTTGTTACGTTACTTACATCTTCTCTATACATTGCTTTTCCCCCTGCTATAATCTTTACGCAAGGTTCATTGTATAATATTTATCAATCTTTTTCAAGAAAATTCTATGAACAAAAAAAAGAAAGAGTTAAACACTTGCTTAACTCTAATAGCTTCTCTAAACTTCCATAAACAATGTTAATAAAGTTACTCCTATGATCAACAACAAATTACCAGCTCCAATAACCTTCCCTATTGTTGTTGCATAATTTAAATCATATCCCATTCCCATTCTTCTAACTATCATTACATTTCTATCTTTTTTATTATAATAGAATATTCCACCAATATAATATTTATCATCATCTACATAAATCTCTTCGTCCTCTTTATTGGCTTTTATCTTTTTGATTTTAAGCTTATTTGCAAAAACCATAAAAAGAATTGGAAAAGCTACAATTATTAAAGCAATTATCCCTAATCCCTTTTCTAGAGAGTTGTTATATTCAACAATTCCAAACATATTAAGCTCTCCAAATAGCATTAATGATGAAACTATAAGAGAAGTAAAAGCGTTTAAACTTTGCATTACATTCTTTGATACTTGCCTTCTACCTCTAATTTCACTAATAAGCCCACCATTTAATCTTCCTGTATTCATCTTTTGATTATACTTCTTTGTATATATAAACATACCAACTACTAAAAGTAAGTTTAATAAAGGTATCATAAACACCTCAAGCTTCCCTGCAAGTGTTGTTATATCAGCATATCTATCTGGAGCCCCATTTGAAAAATGTACTGGAACTAAATCAGGTAATGAAGAAAACTTAAATAGTAAAATTACTATTCCAATAATTGCTATTCCTAAAGCAATTCCAAAAATGTATATATAATAAGGCTTCTCAACTTCCTTTTTCTTTCCAATCTCCACAAAAACCTTATTACTACTGCTCATTTCATTCCACTTAAGCTCATATTTTAATGAAAGCATCTTTTTGTTTGATAACATATAACAACCTATTTGAATAATTGTTAAAAGAAAAATGAATATCATTAAAATAAATACTCTACTCCAAAAATTAAATACAACTAAAAATAAAATGAACGTTAGTGTATTTAAAATTATAATATTTTTTCTAAAGTTTTGTATAATCTTTAAAATCTCTTCATGCTCTCTATAGCTTCTTGGAACTCTAATTCCATATATAACCCCTTCAGAATTCAAATCATTTATATTCCATGCAACAATAGTTAATAAAACACTTAATATAGAAAACATTGAAATAACCATAAGCTCTATTCCCATCTTTTTTCTCCCTTTTTAAAAATTTTCTATTCATTGGTTTACACTTTTCTTCTATTATTATATTGATCATACACTCTATTTATTTTCTCAATTATTTTATCCTTTGCAATTCCCCTATTGATACACTCTGCAATTTGAATTTCAATATCTCTATCTAACTCCTGAACATATCTATTATTACTATTTTCTAAAGAAAAACTAATTACAGCTCCTCTTCTTCTATCCATTCTTATATATCCCTTATCCTTAAGAATACCGTAACATTTGTTCACAGTATGCATATTTACCCCAATATCATTAGCTAACCCTCTAACTGATGGTAACTCATCACCTTCATTTAACTCACCTTTTGCTATTCCCTTAATAATTTCATTTATTATTTGAGTATATATAGCCTCTTCTGAATCAAAATCTATCTTTAATATCAAAGAATCACCTCCTATTTTGTTATATATATTATATAACACCCTAACAAACATTTTCAACATCTTAATATTGCTTAATATTTTCTTAATTTAAAATTTTACAGTAGTATTTCACTATTATTCAATGTATAATAGTAAATATAAATATATGGAGAGTGAATATCTATGGAAAAGAAATTATATAAAAATTCAGCTATGGGAAAAGTTGCAGGCGTATGTGCAGGCTTTGCAGAATACTTTAATGCAGATGTAACATTAATAAGAGTTGCATGGGCATTAATCACACTAGTATCCTTCGGTTTAGGATTTATAGGCTACATTGCTTGTGCGTTAATAATGCCAGACAAAAGCACATTATACTAATTTTTAAAAGGTTGTATCAATATTTACTTGTTGATACAACTTTTATTTTTTATTATAATTTTTAATACTAAATCGTGAATAAACCATATCCTATTTGTGTTTTTTTTAACAATTTTTTCTTGATTATTTTTTCTTAGGTGATAAAATAAATATTGTCGGTATTCTTAATTGAAACTGAACTTAGTAAAAATATTTTGGTGTGAACCGAATTATATCCCTACTAGGGGGAGTAAGAACGGAGGGTTTTTTATGCAAACAACAAAATCAAAAGGTAGAATGGGAGTTAGACAGCTTACAATTATAGGTATGCTATCTGGAATTTCTATTTTCATGGGTGTAACTGGGCTAGGCTTTATTCCAATTCCACCTGTAAAATTAACAATAATGCACCTACCAGTTATTATTGGTGCAATATTAGAAGGACCAGTAGTTGGTGCTTTAGTAGGATTAGTATTTGGACTATTTTCTATGTATCAAGCATTCACTGCTCCATGGCCAACAACATTTATGTTTATGAATCCAATAGTTGCCTTAATTCCAAGAATTTTAATTGGAGTTGTTGCTTATTATGTTTATACTTTGTTAAAAAATAAGTTTAAAAATAAATCTATTGCAATAGCAACATCTGCAACACTTGCAACAATGACAAATACAATAGGTGTTCTTGGATTAACTTATATTTTATACTTAGAAAGATATGCACAAGCTGCTGAAATATCAACAACTGCAGTTGCTGGTGTATTAGGTGGTTTATTCTTAACTAATGGAGTTCCTGAAGCTCTTTTAGCAGGCTTCATAACAGTACCAGTTGTTTTAACATTAAAAAAAGTTAGTAAAAGAAGATAATATTTTTAGGACACCAACATTTGGTGTCCTTTATTTGAATTTAAGGAGTGAATTTAATGAAAGAAATTAATTTTATAGATATAGATGGTATTAAACTAGGACATTCTCAAAATGAAGAAGGTGGAACTGGCTGCTCTGTTGTAATTTGTCAAGAAGGTGCTTCTGGTGGTGTTGCAGTTAGAGGTGGCGCTCCTGGAACTCGTGAAACTGATCTTTTAAATCCAATGGAAATGGTTGATAAGGTTCATGCTACTGTTTTATGTGGAGGAAGTGCTTTTGGTCTTGATGCCTGTTCTGGCGTTATGGACTATTTAGAAAATAGAAATGTCGGCTTTGATGTTGGAGTAACTAAAGTTCCAATTGTATGTGGTGCTGTACTTTTTGATCTTGCATTTGGAGATTTTAGAATTAGGCCTGATAAGGAAATGGGACTAAAAGCTTGTAAAAACTCTGAAAGCTATAAAGAAAATATTAACGGAAATATTGGTGCTGGTTTTGGTGCAACTGTTGGTAAATTCCTTGGTCCTCATACATCAATGAAAGGTGGTCTTGGTACATATGCCCTTCAAATTGGAGAACTTCAAGTTGGTGCTATTGTTGCAGTAAATTGTCTTGGTGATGTTGTTGACCCAAGAAATAAAGAAATTATTGCTGGCGCTTATGACAGAGAAAATAAAAGACTTTTAAATACTGAAGAAATTATAATAAAATCTCTTGAAAATCCAGTAGATCCATTCAAGGGTAATACAACCATAGGGATAATTGTAACTAATGCAAATTTAACTAAAGCTCAAGCAAATAAAATTGCATCAATGGCTCATAATGCATTTGGAAGAACAATGTACCCTGCTCATACAATGTTTGATGGTGATACTATTTTTACAATGGCTACAAATAAAGTAGATTGTGATATTTCTGCTTTGGGAATGCTTTCAACTACTGTTATGGAAAAAGCTATTATTAATGCAGTTAAAAATGCTGATTCATTATTTGGTGTACCAGCTTTTAAAGATATTTAATTTAAATGTATTTTCTTATTTATTTTGGCTAAACTATTAAGGTTGCTACTTATAAGAAATATTATTGTTTGTACAATTTTGCCTTTTTATATTTGATATTCCAAAGTAACCAAGCATTCCATAGTTTATAAAGTGGTATTGGAGACATACTATGAATGTAAAGTAAATAAACACTTTACAAAAAACTTTTTCCTACGAAGGAGGAATAAATAATGGCAACAAAATTAGTACCAGAAGCTAAAAATGGATTATCAAAATTTAAAAATGAAGTAGCAAGTGAAATGGGAGTTCCATTCACAGATTACAATGGAAATCTTTCTTCAAAACAATGCGGTAGCGTTGGTGGAGAAATGGTTAAAAGAATGGTTCAATCTTACGAACAAGGAATGAAATAATCTCACATCCCTTGTAAGTATGTGTCAACAATTTAATATATAAAATTAGAGGATGCCCAAAAGCATCCTCTTTTATATTCATACTTATTTATATTTTTGTTAAATTTATGTTAATTAAGTATATATTTCATTCTATTCTATTTTTACACCTAAGTACCCATCCATTACATAGAGTATATATTTAAATACTCCATATACTATGGTTGTAAGGTAATTAAACACTTTACAATAAACGTTTTCCTATGAAGGAGGAATAAATTATGGCAACAAAATTAGTACCAGAAGCTAAAAATGGATTATCAAAATTTAAAAATGAAGTAGCAGGAGAAATGGGAGTTCCATTCTCAGACTACAACGGAAACCTTTCTTCAAAACAATGCGGTAGTGTTGGTGGGGAAATGGTTAAGAGAATGGTTCAATCATATGAACAAGGAATGAAATAATAAAAGTTAGTTCATTTCAAATCAGTTGAACCCCAAAAAGAGAGTCTAAGAGTTTCCTCTTAGACTCTTCTTTATTTTACTTTTCAATTTCTACTATAATTTCCTCTTCATTAGCCTTAACTATAGCCTTATCACCATAAGTTAATTCTCCTCTAATTATCATCTTAGCTAGCTTATTTTCAAGAGTATTTTGAATATATCTCTTTAAAGGTCTTGCTCCATAAATAGGATCATATCCCTCTCTTGCTAAAACTTCCTTACCTTCTTCACTAAGCTCTATTGAAATATTTCTTTCCTTAAGTCTTCTCTTAACATCTCCCATGAAAATATCAATAATCTTTTTAATTCCCTCTTCTGATAAAGGCTTAAACATTATAATATCATCAACTCTATTTAAGAATTCAGGCTTAAATCTATTTCTCATTTCTCCCATTACTTGCTCTTTAATTTCTTCACTAACTCCATTTTCTGAGTTGTTTTGAAGTAAGTATGGAGAGCCAATATTAGAAGTCATAATTATTATTGCATTTTTAAAATCAACAGTTTTGCCCTTATTATCAGTTAATCTTCCATCATCAAGTATTTGAAGGAATAGGTTAAATACATCCTCATGAGCTTTTTCAATTTCATCAAAAAGTACTACTGAATATGGTCTTCTTCTAACAGCCTCTGTTAATTGACCACCTTCATCATATCCAACATATCCTGGAGGCGCTCCAACCAATCTAGATACTGCATGCTTTTCCATATACTCAGACATATCAATTCTAATTATACTATCTTCTGAATCAAATAAATCTCTCGCTAAAGTCTTTGCAAGCTCTGTTTTACCAACTCCAGTTGGACCTAAGAAAATAAATGATCCAATTGGTTTATTTTCATCCTTTAATCCAGCTCTTGCTCTTAATATTGCAGATGCAACTGTTTCAACAGCCTCTACTTGACCAATTACTCTATTCTTTAAATCATCCTCTAATCTTAATAGCTTTTCTCTTTCTCCCTCTAAAAGATTAGTAACAGGAATTCCAGTCCATCTTGATAAAACCTCTGAAACCTCTTCTTCAGTTACCTCTTCCTTTAATAAAGCCCCTTCATAGTTTTCTTTTACTTCTATCTCTTTATTGTGAATTTGCTGTTCTATTGCTGGAATCTCGCTATATTGAATTTCAGCTGCTCTGTTATAGTTGTATTCTCTTTGAGCTCTTTCAAGCTCTCCTCTTACCTCATCTAATTTTTCCTTTAAATCTCTTAATGACGTAATTGCTTCCTTTTCCTTCTCAAACTTAGCAGTCATTTCATCATTTTTATTTTTTAATTCAGCAATTTCCTTTTCTAAATCAACTAATTTCTTTTGAGAACCTGCATCTTTCTCCTTTTGAAGAGCCTCTTTTTCAATTTCTAATTGAAATAGCTTTCTTCTAGTTGTATCTAACTCACTTGGAAGAGAATCTATTTCTGTTCTTATCATAGCACCAGCTTCATCAATTAAATCAATTGCCTTATCTGGTAAATATCTATCTTGAATATATCTATCAGAAAGCTTTGCAGCTGCAACAATTGCAGAATCATGAATTCTAATTCCATGGTGTATTTCAAATCTCTCCTTTAATCCTCTTAGAATTGAAATTGCATCCTCCACAGATGGCTCCTCCACAATTACTGGTTGGAATCTTCTTTCTAAAGCCTTATCCTTCTCAATATATTGTCTATATTCATCAAAGGTAGTTGCACCAATACAGTGTAACTCTCCTCTTGCAAGTAATGGCTTAATTAAATTACCTGCATCCATTGCACCATCAGTTTTTCCTGCACCAACAATAGTGTGAATTTCATCTATAAATAATATAATTCTTCCTTCACTATTTGAAACTTCCTTTAATACAGCCTTTAATCTTTCCTCAAATTCTCCCCTATACTTTGCCCCAGCAATTAATGCTCCCATATCTAATGAGAATATTATTTTATCCTTTAATCCTTCTGGTACATCTCCTCTAACAATTCTTTCAGCTAATCCTTCTACAATTGCAGTCTTACCAACACCAGGCTCTCCAATTAACACAGGATTATTTTTTGTTCTTCTTGAAAGAATTCTTATAGTTCTTCTTATCTCATCATCTCTACCTATTACAGGATCTAGCTTGTGTTTCTTTGCAAGCTCAACAAGATTTGTACCATATTTAGAAAGTGCATCATAAGTTCCTTCTGGATCTTGTGTTTCAACTCTTTGGCTACCACGAACCTCTGTTAAAACCTTGATAAAATTATCTTTTGTAATCCCATACTTATCTAATAACTCTTTTGTTGCTCCTGATTTCTCTATATCTAAAATTGCTAACATTAAATGCTCAACGCTTATATATGAATCTTGGAATTGGTTTGCTATTGCTTCAGCCTTAACTAATACCTCTTCAAATCTTCTTGTAGGATAAACACCTGAAGTATTTGCACCTTCACCTAAAACCTTTGGCATCTTATCTAATTTAATATTAATGTCATGCTTTAAATTCTTTACTGCCACCCCCATTTTAATGAAAATGTTGGGTATTAATCCATCTTCTTGCTCAACAAGAGCAGAAAATAAATGAATTACTTCAATTTGTTGTTGATTAAATTTAACTGCTGTTAAATTTGCATCATTTAAAGATTGTTGTACTCTTATTGTCATTTTATCAATATTCATTTCTACTCCTCCTTTATTGTAAAAACATTATTATTTTTAACTATATTCATATAATAATACAAAGGTCAAAGAAAGTCAAAGAGTATTTTTAAAGAAATTTCACCCAATTTTTATAATTCATTATTTTTTGGTATACTATATATTAATAAGGATAACTTATCCAAATAAATGAAAGGAGTTATTTATGAGAGCTGAATATATAACATACGATAAAGATTTACCTTTAAAGATATACTATACTTCCATAGAAGAATATCCTCTTCATTGGCATGATTGTATTGAACTCATTTATGTTCTTAAGGGGAAAATTAATATTACAATTGATGCAGACTCCTTTGAACTTTATGAAAATGAAATAGAAATCATTAATATAGATGAGACCCATAGACTTTATAGTACTGAAGAAAATAAAGTTCTAATATTCCAAATTGATCCCTACTTTTTTGAAAAATATTATAAGGATATAAAAAACATATTCTTTTATACCAACTCTTCTGAAAGTGGTGCTCAAAATGGAGAACAATATGAAGAGCTTAGAAGCCTACTCTCAATGTTATTATGCGAAAGAGTTCAAATGCAACAAGATTATGATGAGGAAATTGAAAATATACTTATAAATCTTCTTTATCACTTAATTAATAATTTTCATTATTTAACCTATGAAAAAGAAGAGCTTAAGGAAAATATGGAACAGCTTGATAGATATCATAGAATATCTAAATATATTTTCAATAATTACAACAATAATATAACTTTAAAGGACATTGCTAAAAAGGAATTTTTAAGTCCTCATTACTTATCTCATGAAATAAAATATGCAACAGGATATAGTTTTACTGATTTAATTAATCAAACAAGAGTTGAGGAATCCTTAAAATTACTTCTATCAACTGATATGAGCATTACTGAAATTTCTGATGAAATTGGTTTTTCTCACCCTAGATATTTTAATAAACATTTTAAAATGTTATTTGGTGTTACTCCACTTCAATATAGAAGAAAAAATAAGGTTGATGAAAAAACCTTTGAGAAAATTAAAAAGGTTTCATTAATTCCTTTAGATGATGCTATCTCCCCTCTTGAATATTACTTAGAGGATTATGAGAGATTTAATTTTGAGAACAAACTATGGAATATCCATATAGATATGAACAATTCTTTAGAGGATTTTGATGAAAACTATAAGGAAATAATTAATATTGGTGAATCCTTTGATCTTTTAATTGAGGATAATAAGGATATTCTAGAGGAAATACAAGATGAAATTCATTTTAATTACGGAAGAATAGAAAAGCTATTTAGTTCTGATATGGGTGTATTTTCTGGAAGTGACTTCTTTAACTGGAATAGAGTAAAAACTGTTTTTGAATTTTTAGATTCAATATATTTAAATCCTTTAATAGTTATTGATGAAGAAGCCTTCACTAATGAAGATTATAAAAAAGCACTTAAAAGCTTTTATGAATATTTTAATACTACTGATATTATTGATACTTCTTTACTTAAGTTTCAATTTTCATCAAAGCTCTCCCAAGAGACAAAAATATTTTTAAAAGAATTGCTAGAGAATACTTATAATGCTTCTGTTTTAGAAGAAGAATTTATTCATACTGCAGGTAGAAATAAGCTTTATGATACCTCTTTTATGCTACCATACATTATTCATAATCTTATTTTTCCTAAAGATAATTTAGGATTTTTAAGGGCCTATGATGTTCTTGAAAAAGAAACAAACCTTACAAATGAAGTATTTTTTGGTTCAACAGGACTTGTTAATGATATGGGAATTAAAAAACCTTCCTATTATGCTTATTATTTATTAAGCAAGCTTAAGGGAGAGGTTGTAACTAAAGGTGAAGGCTTTATTGTTACTAAATTTAATGATAATTATAGTATTCTTTTATATAGTTATGATGAAAATTTTGATGATTTCTATAATTATTCATATAAGGATGTTAAGAAAGCATTGAAAAAACCTTCTGTTAGAAAGCTATCATTAAATATGGTTAATATAAAAAGTTCTACAAGAATCGTTACCTATGAAGTTAATGAAAGAATAGGTTCATCATATGACTATTGGGTAGCTATGGGTAAGCCAGATAGATTAAATAAAGAAGAAAAAGAAATTCTTTATAAGGCTTCATTCCCTAAAATTGATTTTAAATATGCCAAAAAAGCTTCAGTTTTAAACATAATTACTGAACTTAAAGGGTATGGTGCAACATTAATTTTAATTAACTCAACTAAAAATTAACTATTTTATCTTTAAATGTACAAAGAATACAATAATTTATGCTTTTAGTACACTTTAGAAATAGTTAGTTGTACTAAAAAAAGCATTAAAGTACATTTTTTGAAGCATAGGGATGGATTTCTTTAAATCAAGCTTTGTAATATACTAATATTAAATCAAAGAAAATTACGGAGTGAGATTTTATGAGAATATATTCATTAAGACCAGCAAGATTAGATTGCTTTAATATTAAATTTGCTTTATTTGGATGGACATCTAAATTACTACACAAAAAATAATACTTATTAATATTATAAAAAATAGAGGGTAATACAATTTGTATTCCCTCTATTTATATTAACTCTTTTATATTTAATGCTAAATTAAAGTATTTTAAAGATTCCTTAGTTTCTCCTAAGTTATAATAAAGATCTGCCATATCAAGGTATCTTCTATACCTTTCATCTTTATTTCCAAACTTAAATAATGCATCCATAGATAAATTCATATACATTTCTGCAGTTAAATAATTATTTTGCTTTTGAAGAATTGTTCCCTTTTGGTAATATGCTTTTTCTATTAATCTTACATTATCAGTCGCAATAGCTAAGTTTAAAGCTTCATCTGTTAATTCATATGCATAGTCATACTCTTTGTTTTCACAAAGAATTCTTATGCAATTATTTAAAAACTGAACATACTTTAATTGGTTATGTTTAGGGAATATTCTCACACCCTCTTTTATTTCACTTATAGCCTTATCTACATCATTCACTTCAAAATAAGCTGATGCATATTCTCCCATAGAAGTAGCTAATACTAGTGGATTATCTTTTTGATAATCATATGCCTTCTTTATGTACTTTTCCCCTTCTGCTCTTTTAGTAGTTATACATATAATAGCAAATGCATTATAAATTTTCCCCTTAGTTAATTCATCTTCTACACATTTAATGCCTTCTATAGCTTCCTTTAAAAGCTTATATGCTTTTTCATTTTCCTTAATTTTGCTATAACATATTCCTTCATTAAATGATAATAGGCAATATAGTTTTTTATCTGTATTTTTACTTTCATTTATGATTTCTCTAAGCCTATTATAATATGCTATTGCTTCATTATACTCTTCATTTTGGAATAAATATTGAGCCATATCCTTAAAATAAATAATTGTATTTTCTTCATTATTACTTCTTTGATAAACATCAAAATACTGTGAAACAATTAATTGAATATTTTCACTTAAATTGTTCCCTAAATAATAATCAAATAATAAATGTATTAATTCAAATGCTACATTGTAATAAGAATATTGTATGGCACAATTTAAATTTAATCTTATTTTTTCTTCAATATCATTATCTATATAAATATTACCTTTTATTATTTTCAGGTTGTCCTCTATCTGTTCATATACATCTCTTACTAAATAGTCATAATCTATATTTATTTTTTCTGAAATGTATTTTAAAATTTCAGGCTCAGCTTTTATTTTACCATTTTCAATACAGCTCATTTTTGAAATGGAAACTTTGCTTCCACACAACTCTTTTAATGTAATACCTTTATAGATTCTTGCTCTTTTTATCTTTTCGCCCGTTGATAATATTTCCATAATTTATCACCCATCTACCTATATTTATAATACACCCATCTTTCTAAATATCCCAACACCTTCATCTAAATACTTGGCAGCTTCAGCATCCTTCTTATTATCAATATAGAATTTCCCAAGCATAACAGCAATTTCTCCTGCTCTTTTATACAAGTCCATGTTCTTAGCATAATTGTAGGTATCTATTAATATATGTTCAGCTTCCATTAATTCATCATTGATTGTATATAATCTGTACTGAATTAAATTACATTGAATTCTTTCTTCAACGTTTTCTTCTGTTAATCTATCATATATTTCTTCTAATAACTCTTCACATGCTCTTATATCTTTTATCTTTATGTAATTATTACAAATATTCAACAATGTTTCTATTAAGCTATTGTCATTATTTTTTAATCTTATTTCTTTAGCTTTTTCATAATGAATAAATGATTCTTCAATATTTTCAAAACTGTAGAATAGCTTACCTAAATTATTTTCTATATTAGAAATACTCTTTTCATCATCTAACTCTTTATAAACCTCTAATGTTTTTGAGGAATATTTAATAGCATTAGTTAAATCTCCTGCCTTATTGTACTCTTCTGAAAGTAATAATAAAGTTTTAGCATATTCTTTCTTATTATGAAGTTGTTCAAACTTCTTCTTTGCTAAAAATGAGTAATCTACTGCATGCTTAATATTTTCAACTTTAAAATGACCTTTTGCAATATTGTAATAAATTTCTCCTAATAAGAAATCATTCCCTATATTATTATCCATATAAACTTTTTCTGCCTGTGAAAGGTATGAATTTGCTGAATGATAAGCC
Organism: Clostridium sp.; assembly: GCA_051650705.1. GTDB lineage: Bacteria > Bacillota > Clostridia > Clostridiales > Clostridiaceae > Clostridium. The sequence goes on along the minus strand of JBOFQV010000255.1, from coordinate 3,265 downwards.
TTAAGTTCTAATGTAATTTTTCCAAGATTTAAAAAAGTTCTAACTATCTCTTCATAATTATTATTCTTTATAAAAATTACATTTGCTGAAAGGAAAAATTGTTGAGCTGCTACTAATTCTTTATTACCTATATGAATTTCTGCTCTTAAAAATAATATTCTCGCTTTTTTATATTCAAGATTATATTTTTCTGCATAATACAATGCATTTTCAATGTATTTTCCACCAGTTATATAATCTCCCTCAATTATATATGACTGTGCCATTTGTTCGTAATAAGTACAAATTTTTTCTGCTTGACTTTCTTCAGATTCCATTAAGTACTCTACTGTTGTATTTAAGTTTGCAGCTAAGTATTCTAATAAATCCATAGACGGATTTGATCTTCCAGACTCTACCAAACTAATTTGCCCAGGTGTAATTCTATCCTGTGCTAAATCCTTTAATGTCATATCTAGTTCTTTTCTTTTTCTTTTTATCTTTTCCCCTAATGACAGAATTTCCATACCACAATCATCCTTTACTTGTAATTATTAAATTAATGGTATTAACCACTTATATAATGCTAATTTATAAAATTTAATACAATTATATCACATAAATATCATGTATAACAATAAAATCCATAAAATTTACTAAAATTTACTATATATTAATGGAAAAACGACAATTTTTGTGCTTTTAATCAAAATAATCATTATAAATTTAATCTTTAATGAAAAAATCACTGTAAATTTAATCTTAAAAGTAAAAATTACAGTGATTTTAATGTAAAGTATTCTATTTAATCCAATGCATCATTTCTCCATAACCATCTTCAGCTGCATGCATTAATTTTTTACCCATTCTTCTAACATTTCTATGTTGCTTTCTATTTAGTTCTGGTAATACCATCATTCCTACTGCTGTTCCAACTACAGCACCAGTAACTACTCCTTTAATGAATCTTCCCATAATTACCACCTCTATAATAATATTTTTGAATATTATTATATTGCGTAGTTTAACATAATTTATTCATTAAATTCCTAAAGCCTCTTTTGCTAGCACATCTGCCCTATCATTATATTTATCTCCAGAATGACCTTTAACCTTTCTAAATTTAACTATAATTTGTTTCATTTTTTCCTGCATGAATGAGTGATAGCTTGCAGTTATATTATTATTTCTCTTCCACGTTCCAAGTGCCCAAGATTCAATTCCTTGGTAATCAAAATAAATATTAACCTCTTTGTGATTATTATTTATCGCATATTCTACAGCCTTAATTGCTCCCATAACTTCTCCTGAAACATTTCTAAGTGCTATTGCATTTTCATCTGTTCCAATTCCTTTATCCTCATAAATAACTTCTCCATCTAAAATTGCAACTAATCCATAAGAATAATTTTCCTTTTCTAGTGAGAAGCTTCCATCAACATAAATTTGAAGCCCTTCAACATTTTCAGTTTCCTCTTCCTTTTTATTAAGAGGCTTTCCCTGAGAATTTAATCTTAAAAATTCTATTGCTTCCTGTTCTGTAGGAAAGCTTTTGTAGATTGCACCCTTACATCCATGGACCTCTGCCTTGCATTCATCCCAAGTTGTAAATATTTTTGGAGAACCTGACTTTCCCTTATATACTGAATAGTATTTTTTAGCCATATTAATCCTTCTTTCCTATAAAGTCTTTATTTCCTCAATTACGCTATATAGCTTCTCAACATTTTTAGCTCCAGTAAAGTTTACAATATAATCTAATCCATTTGTTAATAATAGTAATAATTCATCCTTACCTGCATAGTTTTCTAAAATTATTTGTAATGGTACATCATTAACAATTCTATTTAAAGCAAAAAACACAACTGCTATATCATCAATTCTACCTATGAACGGTATATTGTTTGGAATTATGTCTGTTGGAAAAACAACATATCCAACTGATGCTGATATTATTAATTTTGTACTCATTTTTACTCTTTTATCCTTCAGTAATCTATATAAAAGGGCAACAATATCTGGCACTGCTAAAATATAGTCACTATATTTCTTAATTTCATTTGGAAGCTTATTTTCAACATACTTTCTACCCACTGTATAATTGTCCACTATTTTTTCACTTGGTAAGGTTATGTTTTGTTCCTCTTCTAATACTTCACCTTCTAAAACATCCTCTTGTTGAGTCTTAATTAACTCACCAGCTATTGAAATATTTATATCCTCAACATCCACATGAAGTGCTTGTCCTTTTATATATGTATCCTTCATCTTTATATCAACAAAAGGTATATCACTTAAAATTTTGTTAACATCAATTATAATATTATCCTTTTCAGATGTAATTCCTTTTACTTCTAATTGCGCTAATGCCGTTTTTAAAGCATAGCTTCTTATCATTCTAAAGAAACCTACCTTCATTACTTTACAGGATGAAAATCTTGTAACTACTTTACCTTCGTTTACTCCTAGTATTTCAAGCTCTCCTGCAAAATTTATAGCTAGTCCCATTTTGTATGTACCTTCAACATATATTGCCTTATCAACTGTTACATTTTTAAGCTCTAGCCCATCTATTTTAACAAATTCATTTATTATGCTTAGTATGTCACTTCCACTTAACTCTACCGCTACTTTTGATATTCTCATTTATGTAAGCCTCCTAAGGTTTTCATTTTACCATATTTTATATTATAAGTTATGATGTATATCAATACAATAATTATTCTAAGTCTAATACTAAGATGTAAAAAGAGTAGCACCATTTAAGACACTACTCCATTTTATAATTAATTATCAAAAGCCTTATTTAAGAATTCTGTTCCTTCTAATACAAATCTTCCATTTTCAATAATAGAAATTTCTTTTCCATCCTTTGTGATTACTTTAATAAATCCAATTTCATCATAAGGAATTGTAATATCTGTATGAACTCCAGTATATGCCTCATTTATATCCACTTTTCTCTTAATTGATTTTTCATTATCTCTTGCAGTAATTTCCTTGTTATCTGTTAAATTATAAATTGGAAGGTCTTCTGCAAAGCTAAAGCAAGTATCTCCAATAGCAAAGTGCGGTCCCATTTTTTCAATTATTAATATAGGAAGCTTTTCTATTATTTGATACTTTTCTGCCATAACATAAGCAGTTGTATTTGTTCCAATTGCAAATTCTCCTAATGGAAGAGTATCGTGAAGTCTCATTAAGTTTTCTTTAACATACTTCTTATTTTCCTCTTCATTTTCAAAATTTGTACAAGTAAATTCATCAATAAATCCATCCTTAAAGT
>JBOFQV010000254.1:0-31774 GCA_051650705.1 Clostridium sp. | reverse complement strand
AAACAATAGTAATAAACACTCCCCAAACTACAGAAATTATGTTTGAATACCTTACAGCCTCTCTTATTCTCTTCCCTTGGTTTGCTCCCTTATTTTGAGAAACAAAGGTTGCAAGACTCATTGAAAGTGATGATACTGGAATAAGTGCAAAGCTAAATAATTTTCTTGCAGCTGTATGACCTGCAATTACTAAATATCCTAATTTATTAATTGAGGTTTGAAGAATAACTGTTCCAGCTGAAACAATTAAAAGCATAACTCCCATTGATAATCCTTGTCCCAACAAATCCTTATATAACTCCTTATCAAACTTAAAGTGTTCCCTTTTAGGTATAAGAATTGGGCACTTTAAATATATGTAAATAAAACATAAAAGTGCAGAAACCCCTTGGGCAATAACAGTAGCTACAGCAGCTCCCATAATACCCATTCCAAACTGTGTAATAAATACAATATCAAGACCAATATTTAATATTGAAGATATAATTAAGAACAGTAATGGCATTATACTATTTCCAATAGCTCTTAGCATACCTGCAAATAAGTTATATAAAAACATTACTCCAACAAACATTGTTACAGTAAAAATATAAGAATAGGACTCATCAATAATATTAGCAGGTGTATTTAAAAGCTCTAATAATGGATATAAAAATAGAGCTGATATAATCATAATTATAGCTGTTATAAAAAATCCAATTACTAGTGACCCTGCAACAGATTTTTTAACTAAATCTTCCTCTCCCGCTCCATAGCTTCTTGATGTAACAATACTTAGTCCATTCCCTACTCCTAGTGAAAATCCTACTAAAAGTTCATAAACAGCTGCTGATGCCCCTATTGCAGCTAATGATGTGTCACCTAAAAAATTACCAACAATCATTATATCTGCTGTATTGTAAAGCTGTTGAAACAAACTAGAAATAAATAATGGTATTGCAAAAATAATAAGTGATCTTAAAATCTTTCCATTTAATAAATCTACATTCATTTTAAACATAAATTTTCCCCCTCTTCTTCATTTGATAATTTTGTTCATACTACTATACTTTACCACTTTAAGTGTACTCAAAGTCAAGTGGTTTATAGATATTCTTGTATAGACACCATTCTCATAATAAAAAGAAAGGTTATAACTTAATTTAGAGAGCACTCTAGGATAAAAGTTTTATATTTTTCCCTTTGGAAAAATAATTTTCACTCTAGTTCCTTCATTAACCTTAGATTCCAGTGCAATACCAAGTCCTAATTTTTCACAAAGCTTATTACATAAATAAAGCCCCATTCCAGTACTTTTTCCAAACCTTCTTCCATTCTCTCCAGTAAAGCCTTTTTCAAAAACTCTATGTTTATCCCTCTCCTCAATCCCAACACCATTGTCCTCAATATTTAAAATAACAGAATTATCCTGTGCCTCAGTAAAAATACTTATCCTATCCTCTTTCCCCTTAGAATACTTAATTGAGTTCACTAAAATTTGATTGATTATAAACTCTATCCACTTTGAATCACAATAAACTATTTCATCAACCTCACCAAGCTGAAGAGAAATCTTTCTACCAATAAAATCTCTATAGTTTTTCTTTACAACTTTTCTCACAACATCTCCCAAAGGAATTTCCTTTATTATGTAATCCTTATAAACCTCATCACTTCTTGAATAATATAAAACCTGTTCCACAAAGTTTTCTATCTTATCTAGTTGAATATCAATTTTCCTTGTTACATCATTATTATTATTTTCAATAAGAAGCCTAGTAGATGCTATTGGCGTTTTTATTTCATGAACCCATGTTTCAATATATTCTCTGTAATCCTCCTGCATATTCCTATAATACTTAACATTTTCATGCATATCTTTACTTAACTCTTTTAAAATTTCATTAATATTCTCTCCAATAAGTATGTTACTATCTTCTATTACCTCAGGAAGTAAATATTTTTTATCTAGCTCCTCTAGAATACTTTCTATTGAGCCAAAATACTTCCTGTATTGTATGTAATCTATTAATATATATGTAAATAAGGGCAAAAACCATATGCAAAATATGAAGAACATAATCACCAAGCTTACTTTTAAAGGAATCATAATTGCTATAACAATAATAAATAGTATAATGTTAATTCCTAAAAAAACTGCTTTATCTTTTATAAAATCTAATATTTTCATGGCATTATATATCCTAGCCCTCTCCTAGTTTCTATAGCATTTTTAATTCCAATTCCTTCAAGTTTTTTTCTAAGTCTTGTAACATTTACTGATAGTGTACTATCATCAACAAAGAAATCTGACTTCCACAAATGCTCCATTAAAGCATCCCTTGAAACTATTTTCCCCTTGTTCTCAATTAAATAAGAAAGAATTTTAACTTCATTTTTAGTTAGCTCTAATTCCTTTCCCTGAAAAGTAATAGTTGCATTTGATAAATTAAGCTTTAAATCCTCATAAGCCAAAATAGAACTTGGGGTATTTCCACCAGATCTTTTTAATAATGCTCCAATTCTAGCAAGAAGTATTTGAGTATTATATGGCTTAGTTACAAAATCATCAGCTCCAAGATTCATGCTCATTAGCTCATCCATATCACTATCTCTACTAGTTACAATAATTATTGGCACCTCTGATTTTTTTCTTACTTCTCTGCATATATGATATCCATCAAACACAGGAAGATTTATATCTAATAAAATTAAATCTCCATTTTCCTTTAATATTTCCTCTATGATATTTTCAAAATCATTAGGTGCGTGAGTCTTATAGCCATATCTGCTAAGTAAACTTTGTAGTTCCTCTCTTATTATATTCTCATCCTCAACTATGATTATTTTTTTCATATGCTTCTCCTCTTTTTATATTTATTTAGGTTTAATTTATTATACAAAAAATCTATTTGGAGAAAAACTCCCCAAATAGATTTACTTTTATATTTTGTTTTTAACGATATTTTTATATCCTGTATATGTAGTGTAGAAGTAAATTCCATACACTATTAAAAATATTCCTGCTGTTATAATTGATGAACCTGATATATTAGGTTGATTATATATTGAAATAAAATCATTAGCAACTCTTATTCCAACAACTGAATGAACTAGTGCTAATATAACTGGAATAGTAAAGTAAATTAGTGTTTGTATAAAGATAGTCTTGTTAATATCCTTTTGATTTGCACCTAATCTCTTTATTGCAGAATATCTATCAATAGAATCACTTGCCTCTGATAATTGTTGAAGAGCAAGTATTGCCATACTACTTATTAAGAAAACAATCCCTAAATATATTCCTACAAATAGTATAGTTGTTGTCATACCTTTGCTTTGTTCATATATATCATTTCTTGTTTCTCCTAATACAAATCCAACCTCATCAAAATCCACCTTATTATCTCTAAATGCTTTTAATAACTGGTTAAAATTCTTCTCTGACTCCTCTTTATTTTTTTCATCAAAATTAATATTTACATTACTCGTAACTACTTTGGCATCCTTTAAGAATTCATCATTTATTATTATTGTTAAAAAGTTATTTTGCATAACATATGTTTGCATATTTTCTTCTATAATTTCTCTATTTTTAATTTTATACTCTTTACCACTTAATTTTATTGAATCATTTTCCTTAACATATTTCTTTAAATGTGGTAATACCTTAGAAAAGTTTGATGTTAATAGAACCTCGTCATTAGCTAGACTTATTGGCTCCTCATTATTTAACTCCCTAATTTTATTGTATTGAGATATTTTTATAAATGAAATATTTAGTGTCATATCTTTTAATTCATTATTTTTTGGTATTATATCAAAAATGTTTGTTCCATTTTGAAACTCATCATAATAAACAACCTTATCATTTTCTCTAAACTTTAGACCTAACTTTTTAAATGATTCTTCAATACTTCTAACATTCTCCCCTTCATGTAGATACAAGTTTGCACTTGCATCAAATGGAGTTGCTCCTTCAAGTCCTGTTTCGATGGCTGTTTTAAAGCTAAATCCAGTTGATAACACTCCAATTGTGATAAATAACATTAAACATATTACTGACATTGAAAAGAAGTTTGTATTAACTTTACTATTTATTTGCTTTACAATAAATATATTTAATCCTTTGAAGTATATCTTCTTACTCTTTTTAACCACATATAATATAAATCCAGCTAAGCTAAAGAAGAATAATACAGTTCCCACTATTCCAAGAAATATTGATACCAAAAATCTAGGATCTGATATATTTAACCCAACTTCTAAAATTAACTTATATGCCATTCCTAAAGAAATCACACATAAAATAAATGCAACAAAATAAATTAAAGGATTTTTGAATTTAATCTCTTGAGTTTTTCTCCCTACAGTTAAAAGATCAATAATCTTATATTTTGAAATTACATATGTATTAAATATCATTATAAGTAAGAACATTATTCCAAAATATAAAACTGTTTTTCCAATAGCAGCTGTAGATATAACAAATGTATACTCACTCATTGAAAACTCAAATAATTTTGAAACTAATATTGATAATCCTTGTGATGCTCCAAGTCCTAATATTAATCCACTTATTAATGAAAGTATTCCAACAATAATTGTTTCTATAATTAATATTCTTGAAATTTTTGATTTTCCCATTCCTAGAGTCATATAAACTCCAAGTTCTTTATTTCTCTTTTTTATTAAGAAATTATTTGCATAAAGCATAAGACTTCCTAAAATAACAGCTACAAACACAGATACATATGAAATAATGTTTGTTAGCATCTCTGCATATCCTTTTCCTGACTGACTCATTTCTAATAAAGCCTTTTGAGCTTCTATAGAGTTAAAACTATAAAATATACAAACTGCTAAGGTTAAAGTTAAAAAGTATATTGTATAATCCTTAAAACTCTTCTTAACATTTTTTAAAGCAATCTTAGAATACATTGTTGTCATCCCCTCCAATCAGAGTAATTACCTCAATTATTCTATTAAAGAACTCTTTTCTTGTATCATTTCCTCTAACAAGCTCTGTAAAGATTTTTCCATCCTTTATAAATAAAATTCTATGTGCATAGCTTGCAGTAAAAGCATCATGAGTAACCATTAAAATTGTTGTCTTTAAGTCACTATTTAAGCTTTCAAATCTTTCAAGAAGTAATCTTGCTGACTTAGAATCTAAAGCTCCTGTTGGCTCATCAGCAAGTACTAATGATGGATTTGTAACAATTGCTCTAGCTGATGCAATTCTTTGCTTTTGTCCCCCAGACATTTGGTATGGGTATTTTTCTAAAACTTTTTCAATATCTAAGTATTTTGCAACCTCTTTAATTTTTCCATCTATTTTAGAAGCTTTTTCCCCTTTAATAGTTAATGCCAATGCAATATTTTCATAAGCTGTTAAGGTATCTAAAAGGTTAAAATCCTGAAATATAAACCCAAGTTCATTTTGTCTAAACTTATCAAGCTTCTTTGATTTTAATTTAGTAATATCTTTATCATTAATTATTATTTTTCCAGTTGTAACAGTATCAATTGTAGAAATACAATTTAATAATGTTGTTTTACCACTTCCTGAAGGACCCATGATTCCAACGAATTCCCCTTCATCAACTTTAAAGCTTATATTATCAATTGCCTTTGTAACATTCCCCTTATTTCCATAATACTTTTCAATCTTTTCAACACTTAATATATTTTTCACTTTTTCTCTCTCCTTACTCTTTTGTTTTCTTGCTGTATTTATTTTGCCTTAACTCTATTTTAATATTTATCTTCATAAGGAGATATTGATTAATATTTCATAAACATTACATTTTTGAAATGTTTTAAATTACATTAACTTTTTCTAATGTGAAATAGAATATAACACTATTATTTGTTGAGCTTGCTCCAAATTCACTTCCATGAAGCTCTAATATTCTTTTCACAATATATAATCCAAGTCCAGTTCCGCCAAACTTCTTATTTCTTGACTTTTCCTTCCTGTAAAATGGTTCCCATATATTATTTAATTCATTTTCACTTAATGATACTCCAAAATTTTCTATAACAAATTTATAACTTTCCTCATATTCTTTTATTGAAATTGTTATATTTTCTCCTGCATTGGTGTACTTTATAGCATTCGTAATTAAATTTCTTAATACTTCACCAACTCTTTTTTCATCACCTTTTACAACTAATTCATCATCTAAGGTTTTAAATGATATATTTAATGATTTTTCTTTAATTAATGTTTTTAACTTATCAATTTCTTTTAATGTTAAATTATAAAAATCAAATGGCTCAATATTAAGCTTAAAGGTTGGTCCCTCAAGCTTTGATACGTCAAGCATTTCAATAACTAAATCATTCATTCTAGTTGTCTCTTCTAAAATATCATTATATATTCCCTCAGTATAGATTCCCTTCCTAAGCCCTTCAATACTTCCTTGAACTATGGTTATTGGAGTTTTTAATTCATGTGAAATATTTGCAATAAGTTCCTTTCTTTTCTCCTCTTGAAGCTTTTGCATATCCATTTCTGCCTTAAGTTTTTCGTTTGATAGCTTTAAATCCTTAAGAGATTTTTTCAAATTATGAGAAATTAAATTTAAAGACTCACCAAGAACCCCAATTTCATCCTCTGTTTTTACAGGATATTTAATATTAAAATTGGAGTTAGATATCTCCTTTGCTACATTACTCATATCTATTAATGGCTTTGTTATAAACTTTGAGTAAAATAATGATATTATCCCTACAAATATTATTGCAATTCCAAAAACAAAAATATAATAGCTGTCCATTGTTCCAAGTATATCATTTACCGCTGTTAATGGTGTTGTTCCTATAATAATCATATTATTAAATAATAAACTACTTATAATTATATCTCCTGTATTAGAATTGTTCTTTATTTTAGTTGTATAAGAATTATTGGTTAAAAGATTTCCAATAACATTTTGATCCATACTATTAAGTACATCTTCATAATTCAAAGAGGAAAGTTCCTCTTCTTTTTCAATTCCTCCAGTTGCTTTGCCCTCAATATATATATCCTTATAAAATGTGCCTGCTTTTATTGTCACGCTTTGATTTGATATATTAGAATTTGACACTTCAAGTTTAGGCTCATAATAGCTTTGAATTTCCTTATCATTTATAAGTATTTTTTGTGGTAATATGTATCCATACTTATCAACAAGACCATACACTTTAACTTTATCATTTTTCTTTATATTAATAGTAGGAAAAAAGTCTCCTAAAATTATCTTATATTGAGTTTGATCTGATCCACCTATAATTGGAATACAGTTATTACTCATATACCTTTCAATATAAATTCCGTCATGTAAATTTTGACTTCTTAATGACAAATCTATTCCTGTTTCTTTTTTTATCTTTTTTATATAATCCATAACATTTTTATAATTTAAGCCATCAAGTGAAACTTCCTTTTTTAAATAATCACTAAACTCTGAAATCTCACTCTTAATTTGTCTCTCTTTTTTAAACATATAATATTTTTCAAAAAATAAAGATTGAAATACTAATTGAACAAAAACTATGAAAGCTAAAATAAGTAAATTCATTAAGAAAACCTTTGAACCAATGCCCTTTTTTAAAAACTTATTCAGTATCAAATTTATACCCTACCCCAAATACTGTTTTAATTAAATAGGCCTTATGACTTAGATTTTTCCTTAACTTTTTTATTTGAGCATCCACTACTCTAGTATTTCCATAGTAATCATATCCCCATAGGTTTTCTAAAAGTCTTTCTCTAGAAATCACAATATTTTTATTTTCCATTAAATATTGTAAAATCTCAAATTGCTTTCTTTCAATTTGTATTTCTTCATCATCAACATAAACTTCAAATCTTAACTTATCAATTTTTATTCCACAAAGCTCAATAATATCTTCATCTTTTTTATCTACCCTTGTACTTGAAACCATTTCTATTCTATCTAATATTACATTAACCTTTGCTAAAAGAATTTCAATGTTAAATGGCTTTGTAATATAATCATCTACCTTATATTCATATCCCATTAATACATCCTCTTTGTCCCCTCTTGCAGTTACCATAATAATAGGTACATTGGATTTTTTTCTAATTCTATTTAGCACTGTAAATCCATCAATTCCTGGTAGCATAACATCTAAAATTATTAAATCAACATCCTCAGCTTCATTAAATTTTTGAACCCCTTCAAAACCATCAAAAGCTGAGATTGTACTATACCCATTAAATTTAAAGAAATCACAAATCATATTATTTATTTTCACTTCATCCTCAATAATTAATATAGTTCTTTTATTCATATACTCTCCTTCTTATAAATAATCTGTTTCTATTTTTCCATAATAATTCAATTGTTATTATAACCTATGTTATTAATCAATTAAATTCTTATAATGTCATTTAATATAAAACCCATACTTATTTTAATAATAAAATTATTTCACTTATTTAAGAAGTATTAATGTTTAATTTATGACTTTTATGTGACTTTTGATTTTTAAAATCATATAAAAGTCATATAATCGCCACTTTATCTACACAATTAGTTTTTATACTTAAGATAACAAAAAAACAAAACATTTCTCCCATGATTAAGAGAGATGATTTTATAGGAGGATTTTTTATGAAACATAATGATAATGATTTTTTACTTGTAGATAACAATGAAGGATTTACAAATGATTTTAATAATGACTTTAATTCTATAGCACCTAAGAAGAGAAAGAAAAAAATAAGGAAATTTATTGTAATACCTTTTACAGTACTAATTTCATTTACTAGTGGTTTCCTCTTTAATGAATTTATGCCTAAAAACAATAAAGCTAAAGATGAAAAACTTTCACAAATTGTTGATGATGATAAGAGTACACCAAGTATTCCTGATGAAAAAACTCCACCTTCAACTGATGTTCCTGAAACAAAAAAGGAAAACATGTCTGTTGAAGATGTTGTAAAACTCGTATCTCCTGGCGTTGTAACAATAAGCGTTAGTAGTGGATATTCAAATCAACAAGGTGTTGGAACTGGATTTATAGTAAATAAAGATGGCACCATAATTACTAATTATCATGTTATTGAAGGTGCTACTAATATTAAAATCACATTTAATGATGGTAAAGAAGCTTCAGCCTCAATAATTGCTTCAAGTCCTAAGGATGACTTAGCAGTACTAAAGGTGAATGAAAATATTGAAATGCCTGGAGTTTGTAAAATAGCTGAGCATGATAATGTTAATGCTGGTCAAGATATTATTGCAATTGGTAATCCTCTTGGAAAAGAGTTTTCTGGAACTGTTACAAAAGGAATTGTAAGTTCTCCAAGTAGAAATTTAGAAATTGATGGAGTTGTTAAAGATTTTATTCAAATTGATGCTCCAATTAATCCTGGAAATAGTGGAGGCCCTTTAATAAATCTTCAAGGTGAAATAATTGGAGTAAATACAGCAAAGAAAACTGGTGATAGCATTGAAGGTATTGGTTTTTCAGTACCAATAAAATATGTAAGAAATATTTTAAATAACTTAGATAGCTATAAAGCTAATACTCAAACCCCAAACACTCCTAATTTTAATAGTGAAAACCCAAATTATTCACAAGGGGGAAATAACTATAACAACAATAAGTTCCAACTAGGGATTCAAGTAATGGATGGACAGGATGGACCAATTGTAATGAGTGTTTTACCTAATGGGTATGGTGAACAAGCTGGACTTAAAGCAAATGATATAATTATTGGAGTTAATAATACAAGAATATCCTCATCAAATGATTTAAGAGCTGTTTTAAATACTGTAGAAAATAACTCTACTTTAACATTAACTGTTATAAGAAATAATAAACAAATCACTTTAAAACTGAAGTTATAAAGAAAATGAACTGAATAAACAGTCTGATACATCCCTTGTCAAACAGACAAGGGATATATCAATCAACTCACTATTTCTTATTTATAATATGACTTAAACTTTGTTTGTAACTATCTTTACATTATCAACAGCTAACCCATTTCCCAAGGATGGATATAACTCTAATTTTTTTGGGTCTATTAATTCTTTTAGATTATAATAAATTCTTGGTGTAACATACAAGCCTTTCAATGCCTTTGACATTTTTAATTCATTGTATCTTTCAGGCCAATGCTCTAATATAAATTCTTTTACTAATGGATAGTATTTTGGGTTTACCCCTGGTAGTAAATGATGCTCTGTATGATAAGAAAAATTAAAGTGTATAATATCTACCCATTTAGGGACTGTAACTGACAAGCTATTTGCTAATGGATCATTTATTGTGGTTAGTGGATTTAGTCTATGATTAGTTGCTATATATCCCATTATTATAGTATTTCCAATTAATAGCGGAATGAAGTATGCAAATATCCATTTTACTGGTCCTAGCCAAAATAATAAACTAATCCAAGTTACCCAAGGTAATATTAATTGTAAATATACAATTCTCCTTTCCCTTGCCTTAAATTCATTTATAAATCTAAAAAACATAAGTGTTCCATGTACAGTAAAGGTTAGGCTTAATGCTATATAACTAAAAATTGCTCTAAATTTATGTGGAAAAACATAAAGCTTCCTAAAAAATCTTTTCTCTAATAATTGCTCAAATGTAGCAAATGCATCAGGATCCTTCTCTGGATGCTGAGTGTTTGCATGGTGTGTTGCATTATGCCACTTTACCCATAATCTAGGTCCTATATTATAAGGGAAAAATGCAATTCCACCTAGTATCTCTTTTATCAACCTATTTCTTATAACTGTACCATGTAATATTTCATGGCCTAATAAGCCTAAAGATGCAAAACTACTTCCAATAAGTATTGCAATGATTAAATTTCCCCATATTGGCAAATCAAAAGCTTTAATCGCTAATATTCCACCAATAATTAACCCTAAATATACTATTCCTCCAAGTAGCCTTGACCATACTGGCTTAAAAATTTCCTTTGGCAAATAAGGTTTTAACTTTCCTACATACCACTGTATAGTATTATATTCACTCATTTTATTAACCACTTCTAAGCTTCAAGCTTAGAACTCCTCTCTAATAACCTCATAAATTTTTAAATTATTTGATTATTATATTATCAATAACAATTCTCAATGTCAACGTATTTATTTTGACAATTAAATATTTTTAATATCAAAACATATTGCAAAAATTTAATACAAAATAAATATTATGAATATCAGTATATTCCATATATTATAACTGCTTAAAACAAAATAAAGAGACTGAATAACCAGTCCCTTTATCCTACTTTATCTTATTTTTAGCCATCACAATCTTAGTTACAGCTTCATCAATTCTCGCTTCCTTAATGTTTCCACTTTTAACTTCATCAACTAAATACTTAATTAAATTATCATACTCAGAAACATCCTTACCTGGAATAACATTAATATCAGGCATTAAAGCAATGTCATTCCCACTATTAATAGCCATTTTTACAGAGTCAAATTTGTCATAGTTATCTGTAATAGCCTTCATATCAAGAGCATCAGTTATAATCACTCCCTTAAAGCCCATCTTATCCTTTAACAAATCTGTAACGATTGGTTTTGAAAGGGATGCAGGTGTTTTTGTATCATCAAGAGCTGGAACTGAAATATGTCCAACCATTATAAAATCCACACCAGTCTTAATAGCATATTCAAATGGTACAAGTTCCACAGAGTTTATTCTCTCAATATTATGAGGAACCTCAACAAATCCTTTATGTGAATCTCCCACAGTATCTCCATGACCTGGAAAATGCTTTGCTGTAGATAATATTTCCTCTTTTCTTAATCCCTTTATATATTGAGTTCCAAATTCCCCAACAACCTTCGGATCAGAACTAAATGCTCTATCTCCTATTATTGGATTATTAGGATTTGTATTAACATCCATATCTGGAGCATAATCAAGATTAAAGCCAAGCTCCTTTAAGGTTTTACCAATAGTTACAGCAGCATTATAAGCATTTTTAGAGTCTCCTGTTTCTCCAATAGCCTTTGCTGTTGGAATATTTAATTTCACAGGAATCTTAGAAATTCTTCCACCCTCTTCATCTACTGAAATAAAAAACGGAAGTTTATCCTTTGCACCTTGAATTCCACTTATCATTTCCTTTGTTTGCTCTGGAGTCTTCATATTATTTTCAAATAAAATAATTCCCCCTGGCTTTCTAGTTTTAAAGAATTCACTAACAGCTGAATTAACCTTTATAAAGTCCTCTTCCTTACCATTTTCAAAAACATAAGGAATATCTAAAATAATCATTTGACTTAGCTTTTCTTCTAAAGTCATCTTCTCAACTATTCCCTTTGCTTTATCCATTCTAAACTTTTCAAAAGGGGAACTTTGCACCATCATTATAATAATTAATAATGCAGATAATATAATTGCAACTTTTTTCTTCATACCAAACTCTCCTCCTATAATAAATTCAAGTTTAGTATTCCCATACAGTTCCCTTATATCCTTACTTTAATCTCTTTTTTACTTCTTCCATATTTCTTTCCTTCATTAATCCAAAATGTATTTCCCATAGGTATAAACATTGACCTAGGTATTCTTGCGTTACAAAATATACTGTTTTTCTCATTAATTTCATTTGACTCAATGTCATTTATAATTTCAAGAAAAGCATTGTAAACTGGCTTTTTTATAAAAAACTTTAATGGCATTGATTGAGAAGCCTTCATAAATTCTCCCCCTCCAACACCAACTCCAAATCTCCAGTTTGCCTTTGAATACTTACAAAAAACCTCTAATATTTTAATAGCATTTTTATTTTGATGCCCTTCAATAAACCCACAATTAACAATTCCATAAATTCTTTTACCTATAAATTTCTTTTCATTTTCCTTAAGAAATTTAACAAAGCCAGATGGTAGTGAATCAACATATAATGGAGAAACAAAAATAATATTTTCATTACTTAATATTTCATCCATACACTCTTCATTTATTAAATCTATAAAGTATTCCTTTATATCCTTTCCATTTTTAAATAAATTCTTAAGCTCTTTCACCAATACACTTGAACTACTTTTACCTCTTCTTGGACTCCCATTAATCACACAAACCTTACCCATCTAAACCACCTCTAAAGCCATTTTTATTTCATCATTATTTTCAGCTACAATTCCTTTATAATCCTTAGACTTGAAATTTACTCCATTTGCTTTAGTTAAAGTTAAAAATAACACCTTCTCTTCTTTTGTACATTCCCCAAATCCTATATATCTTATTGAAGGATATTTCTCATATCTTGCTCTATGATGAATCTCATTATTAACAACTTCAAAAAATGGATGAATATTTGGAATTAACCTATCTAAAACATTCTTGACAAAAACGTCATACCCACCATAAGTGATTTTAGTTAATATATATACCCTATCACTTTTCATATACTCCTTAGCAATCTCTCTCCCCATATCCTTAATAACACATTGTCCAACTGTATTTACCCAACAATTAAAGCAACCTACACAAGCACTTATCTTTGTATTTTCTGGAGTATATACCTTAAACTCCTTTATCATATCACCCAATATATTTTGGATAGTTTGTAAGTCCATATCAGTAATTAATAATTTCATATTCCCTCCCAATGTTTACACTGTTAACTTCAACTTCATATTACTCCTCTATGTTTACACTGTCAACATCAATCTTAAAATTTAATTTGTTGGAGTTAAATTTATTTTGTAGTAAAATTAATAAATAAGCTAATATGTATAAGCTTTTAATTTTGCTCTTTCTATGGGTTGATTATCAATAAACTTTATATAGTCATGACAATTAAAATAAATGAAAAAACTTAATTAAAACTTATATACACTAAAGGAGACATTATGAATAAAGACTCTTATCATCATGGAGATTTGAAAAAAGATTTAATACTAAATGGTCTATCACTGCTTAATTTAGAAGGACCAAATAATTTTTCACTTAGAAAGGTTGCTGCCCTTTGTAATGTAAGCCACACAGCACCATATAAGCACTTTAAAAATAAAGAAGAATTAATTAAAGAGATAAGTATATATGTACAAGATGAATTTAATAATTCTCTTCAAGAAATTATAGATATACATAAAGATGCAAACCTTCAAATTATTGAACTTGGAAAGAAATATGTTAGTTTTATGGTTGAACACCCAGATTATCTAAAGTTTCTATTCCTAGGTAACCTTGACTACTCTATTTCAATGACTGGTACAAATATTAATGGAGATGACAATACTGCTTTTAGTATCTTTAAAAAGAGTGCTTTAAGACTGTTAAATGAATTTAATGTCCCTAAAGAAAATCATCCCTTAGACATATTGTCAATGTGGACCATGGTTCATGGAATTTCTATTCTACTATCAAATAATACTCTTAAGTATGAGGGTGACTACTTGGATTTAGTTGAAAAACTTCTAACAGAAAAGCTTAAATTTTAAATATTATCTACTACTGTAAAATTTAAATGAATTCTCATTCCTCCATATTGAACCACCCTTTACCTAATGTTAAAATGTGGTAAATTCATGTTTTATTATGGAGGATATATGAAGCTATCAATTGAGTTTGATAAAGATATTTCAAGATATAGTTGTGATTCATGTTCTAGATGTGCAAGTGAAATTGGTACAAGCTATTGCAACCCAAAATATAGAGGGTGTTGCTTTTACTTTCCAAAATTTAATTTAGTAGATATTCAAAGAATGCTACAGGATGAAGAAGGAGAAAAAACACTAAACAAAATCCTATCTCATAAAGGAACAATAATTAATAAATACCACCTTCATGCCATAGGAAGCTTTGATGAATTATCCTACAACGAATTTATGAAAACCTATGAAGAAAAAGACAATTCTCTAGAGGATAAAACCCTCTACTTCAAAAGCTGTCCATTTGTAGTGGATGGAGTAGGCTGCACAATACCCCCAAGATTCAGAACCCCAGTATGTAACTATTTCCTATGTAAAGAAATAAAAACCAAAGCAAAAAATCAAGACTTAATAAAAGCCTATGAAAAAGAAGCCTCCTCATTTTATAAATGGTATGATTATGAAAATGAAAGCTTAAAATATATATTAATAGAAGAAGGATTAAATCTTCAAACAAACCTTCAAAAAACCTTTAAAATTCTAAAAAAAGAAGGTAGGAATATATACGAATTCCCACCAATCAAAGAAATTATCACTTATTAATTAATTAGGAATTGAGAATTGTGGTAAAAACTCCACAGGAGTTTTTAAAACCATTCTACATTCTCAATTCCACAAATTCTATCTATAAATATCCACCATAAGTCCTTGTATCTCATCAATAGTTGCTGCAATATTTAAATTTTCTTTTTCCTGTCCTAAAAGCAATTCAGTAAGCTCCTCAAGCTTTCCATCAATAGTTTCAACAGTTACAAAGTATTGAGTTTGCCAAAAACTAATATCCTTTTTTGTATCATACATATATTGAAGAACTGATTCTAAATACTCCTTAATCATTTTCTTATATACTCTAACATCAGCATATGTTTTTGTAATCACTAATCTATTCCCTTTTTTCTTTATATCATCAATCATTTTCTTTAATTGTTCTTGTGATTTTCTATCTCTAGCTTGGCTAAAGCTTTGAGAAAAATCCTTTTTATTAGATGAAACCCTTCTTTCAGTTGTCACTTGTCCTCTTCTTACTCTTCCAATCTCCATGTCACTCATCCTTTCCTTACAAGAATTATACCAAATCCCGCCCTTTATTTCTATTATTACTTAAGCTTGTTTTACATAAATGACTCTTCAATAAGAAATACTATATTTATTAATTCTCTTAAATTTAGTGAATTAATTTCAAATTAACTTCATATAATCAAGGGATTTCTAATAAATTTTATTATGCAGTAAAAATATGAACAATTAAGAGGTGATATATTTGTGGTTTTCAAAACAAAATGAAGATGTGATAAAAGAACTAAATACAAATGCCATTAATGGACTCTCAGATGAAGAAGCAAAAATTAGACTTGAGAAGGATGGAGAAAATAAATTAGCCTCCAAAAAGAAAAAATCAACATTTCAATTATTCTTTGCCCAAATTAATGATGCAATGATTTATATTTTACTTGTTGCAGCTGCAATTAGTGCTTTTATGGGAGAATATAGTGATTCTATAATAATTTTAATTGTAATACTTATTAATGCAACTATAGGTGTTGTACAAGAAAACAAGGCTGAAAAGGCATTAGAAGCCCTTAAAAAGCTTAGCACCCCAAAGGCACTAGTTAAAAGAAATGGAACATTAAAAGAAATACCATCAGAAGAAGTTGTTGTTGGAGATATAGTTGTTATTGATGCTGGTAGATATATTCCAGCAGACCTTAGATTGATAGAAAGTGCAAACCTAAAAATTGAAGAATCTGCATTCACAGGAGAATCAGTTCCTGCTGAAAAAGATGCATCCCTTGTTATTAATGAAGAAAAGCCACCAGTTGGAGACCAACATAACATGGCATTTATGTCCACTCTTGCTACCTATGGTAGAGGAACTGGAGTGGTTGTTGGTACAGGTATGAATACTGAAATTGGTAAAATAGCAAAAATGCTTGATGAGGAACCTGATAACCAAACTCCTCTTCAAAAGAAGCTTGCCCAACTTGGAAAAATCCTTGGCTTTGCTGCTGTTGGAATTTGTATTGTAATATTTATTATTTCAATGTTCCAAGGAAGAGATTTATTTGAAATGTTCATGACAGCAATTTCTTTAGCTGTTGCTGCTATTCCAGAAGGTTTACCTGCAATTGTTGCAATTGTACTTGCCCTTGGAGTTCAAAGAATGATAAAGCAAAATGCAATAGTAAAGAAGCTTCCTGCTGTTGAAACTCTTGGTTCTGTAAGCATTATTTGTTCAGATAAAACAGGGACACTTACTCTAAACCAAATGACAGTTATGAAATACTACATTGATGGTTCACTTAAGCCAATTGAAGAATTAGATTTAAAGAATGAATATGCTAAAAAGCTTGTTGAAGGTATGGTTTTATGTAATGATGCCACTTCAACAGAAGGTTCTAAAACAGGTGATCCAACTGAAATTGCTCTATTAGATGCAGGAATTAAGTTCAACATATTTAAGGACGACTTAAATTCTTCTCACAAAAGAGTTAATGAAGTTCCTTTTGACTCTGATAGAAAGCTCATGACTACAGTAAATAAGTATGATAATTCCTACATTGTATATACAAAAGGGGCTATTGACTCCCTTTTCACAACCTGTAAAAAGGCTTTATACAAAGGGGAAATAGTTCCTCTTACTGAAGAAATAAAAACTGAATTATTAAAGGCCTCAAATGAAATGAGTGATACTGCTCTTAGAGTTTTAGGGCTTGCTTTTAAAGAAATCCCTTCTGAACATGTAGAAATTGACACCCTTGAAAGTGATGAAATCTTCATAGGTTTAATGGGAATGATTGACCCACCTAGAGAGGAAGTTAAGGGCTCTATTGTTCTTTGTAAAAAGGCTGGTATAACACCAATTATGATTACAGGAGACCATAAGAATACTGCTTTTGCAATTGGACATGAACTTGGTATTGCAACTGATATAAAGGAATGTATGGCAGGTAGTGAAATAGATAACTACTCCCAAGAGGAATTCAACAAAATAGTTAATAACTATAAAATATTTGCTAGAGTTTCTCCTGAGCATAAGGTTAAAATTGTTAAAGCATTTAAATCTCATGGAAATATTGTTTCTATGACTGGTGATGGTGTAAATGATGCTCCATCTCTAAAGGCAGCGGATATTGGAGTAGCAATGGGTATAACAGGTACAGATGTTGCTAAAGGTGCTGCTCATATGATTCTTACTGATGATAACTTCTCCACAATAGTTAGTGCAGTGGAAGAGGGAAGAAATATTTTCAACAACATTAAAAAGTCAATTATCTTCCTACTATCCTGTAACCTTGGAGAAATAGTTGCTCTATTCTTTGCAATATTATTTAACTGGGCAACCCCACTTTTACCAATTCATATTCTTTGGGTTAACCTAATTACAGACTCATTCCCTGCTCTTTCTCTTGGAGTAGATCCAATGGATGAAAGTGTTATGGATGACCCACCAAGAAATCCAAAGGAAAGTTTATTTGCAAATGGAATGGGTGCTTATTTAATAATTAATGGAGCTATAATTGGTATAACAACACTAATAGCATTTAAGCTAGGAGAAAGACTATATCCTGATTCACTAACACATGCTCAAACCTTTGCTTTTGTAGTTCTTAGTGTATCACAATTATTCTATTCACTTAGCATGAGAAGTACTAAAAAGTCAGTATTCTCTGTTGGAGTATTTAAAAATAAATACCTAATAGGATCAATATTACTTGGAATAGCTCTTCAATTTGCTGTAATCTCTATTCCATTCATTAATGAAGTATTTGGAGTATTCCCTCTAAACCTAAAGGATTGGGCAATAGTAATTGGACTTTCTTTAGTACCATTCATTATAAATGAAATAGGAAAGCTATTTAGAAAATAATTAAAAGGTGCCTTTTGGCACCTTTTTAACCCTCAATTCACAATTCTCAATTCAACCCATCACAACATTCTTTCACAAATTCAAACAAGCCCTCTTTTTCTCCACATCTCTTAACAATAGCACTTCCCATAATCACTCCATCCACCATAGACTTCATCTCCAAAATGGCTTCCTTAGAGCTGATACCAAACCCAAGTGCTAGAGGTAAATCCGTACTTTCTCTAACATATTCTAAGTACTCCTTTAAATCCTCAGCCTTTAAATTTCTTTCTCCAGTTGTTCCAGCTACAGAAACACAGTATACAAAGCCCTCTCCATTTTCAACCACCTTTTTAATTCTTTCCTTTGAGGTTGGAGCAACTAATGGTATTAAATCAATATCATACTTTCTTGTCTCCTCTATAAGCTCTCCTCTTTCTTCTAAAGGTAAGTCAGGAATTATAATACCATTAACCCCACAAGCTCTTAACTTCTCTAAAAATCCCTCTCTCCCATAGCAAAATACAATAGTATAATAAACCATAACAACTATAGGAATATTAATATTACCCCTAATTTCCTTTATAGTTTCTAAGCCACCCTCAATTGTAAAATCACTATTTAAAGCTTTATAATATGAATTTTGAATAACATTCCCATCTGCAAGAGGATCACTATAAGGTATTCCAATTTCTAAAATATCAACTCCACTTTTTTCAAGTCCCCTTGCAATTTCTATACTTTCCTTTAGTGTTGGATCACCTAGAGTAATAAACCCAATAAATGCTTTTTTATTTTTCTCCCTAAGCTCATTAAATTTATCCTTAATTTTCATATTCCTTATCCTCCCCTAAAATAATATGAACATCCTTATCTCCTCTACCTGACAGATTAACTACAATTACTTCCTCCTTTGAAAGAGTTAGAGCTAATTTCATTGCATAAGCAATTGCATGTGAAGATTCTAAAGCTGGTATAATTCCCTCAACTCTTGTCAATGTATAGAATCCCTCTAATGCCTCACTATCTGTTATGCTTACATATTCAGCCCTCTTTATTTCATTTAAATATGCATGTTCAGGACCAATTCCAGGATAATCAAGTCCTGCTGATATTGAATAAGGCTCTATTACACCATAATTCTTGTCCATCATTACAAGAGTCTTCATTCCATGTAATATTCCAACCTTTCCTCCACTAATGGTAGAAGCATGTAGTCCAGTTTCTATTCCCTTTCCTCCACCTTCTACTCCAATAAGCTTTACCTCTTTGTCCTCTATAAATGGATAAAATATCCCCATTGAATTACTTCCTCCACCTACAGCTGCAATTATATAATCTGGTAGTCTCTCTTCCTTTTTCAGAATTTGTTCTTTACACTCATCACCAATAATTCTTTGAAAATCCCTTACCATAGTTGGATAAGGATGTGGACCAACAACAGAACCTATTACATAAAAAGTATCCTCTATATTTGTAACCCAGCTTCTAATTGCCTCATTTACTGCATCTTTTAGTGTTCTTCCACCTGATAAAACTGGTGTAACCTTTGCTCCTAAAAGCTTCATTTTTTCCACATTTACTTTTTGCCTTTTTATATCCTCTTCTCCCATGAAAACCTCACAAGAAAGATTAAACATTGAACATACTGTAGCTGTTGCCACTCCATGTTGCCCTGCTCCAGTTTCTGCAATAATCTTATTTTTCCCCATTCTTTTTGCCAAGAGAACTTGTCCTATTACATTGTTAATTTTGTGAGCTCCTGTATGATTTAAATCTTCTCTCTTTAAATAAATTTTAGCCCCATTAAGCTTTTCTGTTAAATTTCTTGCAAAATATAAGCTTGTTGGTCTTCCCACATATTCGCTTAAATATTCCTTATACTCCTTTATGAAATTCTCATCATCCTTATAAAAATCATAATTTCTTTCAAGCTCCTCCAAAGCATTCATTAAGGTTTCTGGAACATACTGTCCTCCAAATTCATTAAACTTTCCTTTCATCAATCATCCTCACCTTTCTTATAAATTCCTCAACTAATCCCTTATCCTTTTTCAATACCCCATTATTTAAACTCTCTACTCCACTAGAAACATCCACGCCATAAGGGTTCGTTATTTTAATTATTTCTTCAACATTACTAGCATTTAATCCCCCAGCTATGAAAAATTCCTTGCAAATTCTTTTTTCCTTTAATAGTGATAAATCCCAAGTCTCTCCTTCTCCTGGAATTGCTCCATCTAGCACATACTTTGAAACCTCTTTGCTATTAAAATCCTCTTTAATCTCTCCACTTATATTGATGCCCTTCCAAACCTCAACATTTGAAAATTCAACATTCCCATATCCATGAAGCTGAATAATACTTAAAGAATATTCCTTTATACATTCATTAATTTCCTCAATTGTATTTCCCTTAAAAACCCCAACTAAAGTTATATCTTTTCTTAAATTCTTAATTATTTCTCTTACTATCTTCTTATCTACTTTTCTCTTACTTTCTGCAAAAACTAATCCAACATAATCAGGAGCAAACTCATTTATAAATTCCCCCTCTTCAAGAGATGTAATTCCACAAATCTTAATTTTGGTCATTTATCTTTTCCATCCTTCTTTTGAATTCATTTATAAAGCTTGAATCCTTATAATTTCTCATAAATGTTTCCCCAATAAGAACCCCATTTGCCCCATACTCTTTCACCTTCTCAATATCATCAATTGAGGATATTCCACTTTCAGATATTATAATTTTCCCCTTTGGAATTAATGGTGCTAGCTCCTTTGTAGTGTTTAAATCCACCTTAAATGTTTTTAAATCTCTATTATTTATTCCTATTACATCACAGTCGTATTTTAAAGCAATTTCAAGCTCTTCCTTATTATGAACCTCAACTAATGCCTCAAGCCCTAAGAGCTTTGATAAAGCATAAAATTCTCCTAACCACTCTCCTAAAACTCCAACAATTAATAATATGAAATCACTTCCCATTTCCTTAGTTTCATAAACCTCATAAGGATGAACAATAAAGTCCTTTCTTAAAATAGGTCTACTTCCTTTCGACTTAACCTCCTTTAATATTTCCTTATTCCCCAGGAAATACTTCTCTTCTGTCAAAACTGAATATATATCTATAGGAAGATTTTCATAGCTATTTAAAATCTCATCTACATTAAAATTCTCTTCAATTACTCCCTTTGAAGGTGATGCCTTTTTAAATTCTCCTATTACAAAAAACTTATCTCTAGGGAATTTACTCCCTCCCTCAAGTTTTTTCATTACTAGTTCTTTTTTATGATTAACAATTTCATTTAATATCATAGAGACTCACTCCTTAACTCCATTAGCTTATTTAATGCAGCTCCACTATCAATTAACTTTCCAGCAAGTTCTACACCCTCTTTTATAGAATCAACCTTATTTCCAACATAAAGTGCTGCTCCACTATTTAACACAACCACATCTCTACATGGCCCTTGTTTCCCATTTAAAATATCTAAAATAATCTTTGCATTTTCTGAAGATTCTCCACCCTCAATTTCCTTTAAGCTTGCTCTTCTTATTCCAAAATCCTCTGGCTTTATTTCATAGCTTCTTCCCTCTCCATCCTTTATTTCATAAATAAAGGTTTTAGAGCAAATTGATATTTCATCTAATCCATCTTCACCATGAACAATTAACCCCTTTTTAAGACCAAGCCCCTTTTGTACCTCTCCAATTTTATTAACTAAGTCCTTATGAAATACTCCCATTATTTGTCCACTTAAATTCGCTGGATTTACAAGTGGTCCAACTAAATTAAATATTGTTCTAATTCCTAAATCAGCTCTTTCCTGTGCAACTGTTTTTAAGGCTGGATGATAAAATGGAGCAAACAAGAATGCCATCCCCTTATTATTCATTTCCTTTTCTGCTTCCTCCTTAGAAAAATCAACCTTTATTCCAAGCTCTCTATAAACATCAGCACTTCCACTTTTACTTGATATTGCTCTGTTTCCATGCTTTGCAACCTTAACCCCACCACTTGAGGCAACAATTGCAACTGCTGAGCTTACATTAAAGGTTTTTCCTCCATCTCCCCCAGTTCCACAGGTGTCTATTAAATAATCATTAAGCTCTATTTTCATCATTTTTTCTCTTAACGCCTTAACTGTTCCAATTATTTCATTAACCTCTTCACCCTTTTTAGAAAGCAAAGTTAAATATGCTCCTATTTGACATGATGAAACTTCTCCACTAACAATTGAATTTGTTATTTCATATGCCTCATACTCAGATAATCCCTCTCCTAAAATCAACTTTTTTATAATACCCTTAACATCCATTGCAAATTCCCTCCACAAAATTCTTTAATATCCTCTCTCCACACTTTGTAAAAATCGATTCTGGGTGAAATTGAACTCCAAAAACCTTATATTTTTTATGAGCTAGAGCCATTATTTCTCCCTTCTCTGTTTCTCCTATTATTTCAACATCCTCACTCATTGTATTATTTTTTATTATTAATGAATGATATCTCATAACCTCTACTTTACTTTCTAATCCATTAAAAATTGGTGATTTTTTAATATTTATAACACTGCTTTTTCCATGGAATATTTCATTTGCTCTTATAACTTCTCCTCCAAAAACCTCTCCAATAGCCTGGTGACCAAGACAAACTCCAAGTATAGGTATTTCCCCTTTAAAGCTTCTAATTACATCCTTACAAACTCCACTATCCTTTGGCTCCCCTGGTCCTGGTGAAATAATTATTCCTTCTGGTTTTAATTCCTCAATTTCCTTTAAAGTAATATCATCATTTCTTTTTACTAGAACCTCTTTATACTTGCCCACATATTGATAAAGATTAAAGGTAAATGAATCATAGTTATCTATAATTAAAATCATCTTACTACCTCCCTTAAGAATGCTGATTTATTTAATGTTTCCTCATACTCTAACTCTCCAACTGAATCGTAAACAATTCCTCCACCAGCTTGTATATAAGCTATTTTATTTTTTAATACTAATGTTCTTATTGCTATTGCCATGTCCATATTTCCTCCATATGAAAAATATCCAACAGCCCCTCCATAAAATCCTCTTTTTCTATTTTCAAGCTCCTCTATTATTTCCATTGCTCTAATTTTTGGTGCTCCAGAAAGGGTTCCAGCTGGAATACATGATATTAATGCTTCAAGAGAAGTTAATCCTTTTTTAAGTCTCCCTCTAACCTTTGATGTAATATGCATTACATGAGAAAACCTCTCTATTTGCATGAAATCTAAAACCTCAACTGTTCCAATTTCACTAACTCTTCCAACATCATTTCTCCCAAGGTCCACAAGCATTAAATGCTCAGCTCTTTCCTTTTCATCCTCTAAAAGCTCTCTCTCTATATTTAAATCATCTATAGAATTAACTCCCCTTTTTCTTGTTCCTGCTATTGGGTTTGTTATTACGCTCCCCTCTATTACAGAAACTAAGCTTTCTGGAGATGCTCCAATAATTTCATAATCCTCAAAATTCATATAATACATATATGGTGATGGGTTGCACTCCCTTATTTCTCTATAGATTTCAAGTCCACTTTTATTTGTTTTACACTTAAACCTTTGAGAGAACACAACTTGAAATACATCTCCCTTTTTTATATATTCCTTAGCCTTCTCAACCTTTTCTAAATATTCTTCCTTTGTGTAATTACACTCAACCTCTGCTTCCTCTTGTTTATAATCATCACCTTTAATATTTTTGCAACTGAAAAAAGCTTCATATAGTTTTTTATTTTTCTCTATTAACCCTTCATAATTATTCCCATTTTCTTTATCAATAGTTCTAACAATGCTTACTCTACTCTTAAAATGGTCATAACAAATATAGTCATCAAAAAGATAAAACCTAAAATCCTCAGTACCAATTTCATCTAAATTATTAAAGCTTAATTTTTTCTCATAGCTTGCCAACAAATCATAGCTTACAACTCCAACAAGGCCACCCTTATATGGAAATGGATTTGTCTCTCTAAGAAAATCCTCCTCTGTTTTTTCATATGCCTTTTCTAAAGAATATCCCTTTGATGATAAATCTTCCTTTAGGTCAAATCCAATAAAGGAATATCTACCCTCCTTATTATCAATTACTCCACTTTCAAATATAAATTTCTTTTTTGAACTTAAAGAATTAAATATTCTAATAGGTGTTAGCTCATCTCCTCTAAATTCTTCTATAAATGAAAATTTCTTTCCCTCATTCCTTAGCCCTTTAAACTCTTCCTTTAATAAATTAACCATTTTTTTGCCCCCTTTAATTAAATAAGTTAAAAACAAAAAAGCCATTTCACCCCATAGCAATTACTTGCTATGGGACGAAATGACTCGTGGTGCCACCCATATTCTTAGAAATTATAGATATAGCTTAAATAAAAAACACTTCATCCCTTATATAGGACGAAGTGTATCGTTATGCCACCTATGTTTTCTAACTCTCATCAGGTACAGAAAATATTTCGATACCCTGTCTTTTTAACGGTAGACTCTCCGTATACCCCTACTACAAATTCAAGGTATCATCTCAAAGACCCATTCACCCTAAGCTACAGTTTTTGGCTTTCACCATCCCAAAATCGCTTTAACTAAATTCTTAAGACTACTCTTCTTATCATAGACTTTATCAACTTAATTTCATTATACACATTATTCCATTTAATTCCACATTTAAAAACTTCTATATTTTACCATTGAAATTAAATATCTTTAACCTGCTCTTATTATATAGCCTATGCTTAGTTAATCTATCTTTTGCTTAATAGATTTATTTAAATCTTGTTCCATCCTTATCTTGAACAATTTTCCCTTCCTTCATTAACCCACCAAGAGCCATTTTAAAATAGTTCTTTGAAGAATTGAATACCATCTTAATTTCCTCAGAAGATGATTTATCATTGTAAGGCATTGCACCACCATTTTGCTCCATATACTTTACAATTGTTTCTTTTAAGTCTGCTCTAGCATCTAATCTTTTCTTTCTGTTAGTTAATCCTATAGTTCCATCTTCATATATCTTTTTAACTCTTAAAGTTAACTCTTCACCTGGGAAATCATTCTTGTCATAATATTCATTACCTAATATGATACCTCTATATTTCCCATCTACAGCAACCTTTATTGTTGTTCCTGCCTTACCATAAATAACAGCCTTTACTTCTTGATCAACCTTATATGTATCCATTTCTGCAAAGTCAACATAATCATCTACGAAAGTTGATGCAGCAAGTCTTCCTGTTTTATCTAAATATGCATGCAAAATATATTTGCATCCCGTTTTAAACTTATATTTTTGCTCCTTAATTGGAATAAAAATATCTCTTTCTAATCCTATATTTGCAAAAGCACCTATTTTTGATTGACCAACTATTTCTAAATATCCAATGTTACCTACTGTAATTAAAGGTTTCTTACATGTAGCAACAGGTCTATCCTCTGAATCTCTATATACAAATACTGTAATCTCTTCTTCTACTTGTGGAATCTCCCCATTTAAAAGTGCCTTTGGAAGAAGAATATCATTCCCTTCTCCATCTGTTAAGTAAAATCCGAATTCCTTTTCTCTATCAACTTTTAAAGTATTATATTCACCAATTTTTATCATTTTCTTATCCACCTTTCACATCTTCAAATGATATTTTAACACTCTTAATTATTATTGTCATTATTTTACCCCTATATATAAGTTTTAATTAAGTTTCTTTCTTTATTTTAGTTGCCATGACTATATAAAATTTAAAGCCATTTCATTAAGCCTAGGAAAAACTTGTTAAAATGTAATAACTTTTATAAAACATATATACTATAATATATAAACAATTATTTTAAGGAGATAAACTCTTGCCAAAAAAGAGAAAACCTCAAAATTGTAATTTTGATAGAAACGATATGCAGTTTTTCTATGGTGTTCCTCATTGTCACACTGCTTTTTCTACTGGAAAAGGAAATCCTTATGATGCTTTCGAAATTGGTAGATCTAATGGATTAGATTTTATGATTATTACTGATCATAACTCCTTTTTAACAAGGGAAATTCCTTTTGAAAATAACGAAGTATCAAAATGGGAAATTTCAAATATTTTAAGAGAAAGATTTTATAAGAGAAATGATAACTTTCTTCCACTTATAGGCTTTGAAACTAAAACTGAGCCTTATGGCGACTTCAATATTATAAATCCTAATAATTTTTTTACTGGAATTGTTAAAGACTTAAAGCTACTTGTACTTTGGATGCTTAATAATCCAGATTCTGTTGTTATTTTAAATCATCCACATAAAAATGTACTAAACCTTGATTATGACCCTGTACTAAACAGAATAATAACCTCTGTAGAAGTTTGTAATGGGGCTTTACATGGTAAATATTTAAGAAGTGAAAAATATTACTATTACTTACTTGATAAGGGTTGGAGACTTGGTTCTGCAAATGGTCAAGATAATCACAAGCTTAATTTTGGTCAAGATGATAACCTCACTTGTATTATTTGTAATGAATTAAATACTCAAAATCTAATTGAAGCCTTTAGGTGCAAGAGAACTTATTCAACTGAATCTCGAACTTTAAAAATGTACTTTACTATAAATGATTCTTTCATGGGTAGCGAAATTGTTGTTCCTAATGGCGGTCCAATGAGATTCGAACTATTTTTAGATGATATTAACCATAAAATTAAAGACATCGAAATCATAACAAATACTGGTGCAATAGTACAAAAAATCAATAACATTAATTTAAATAAAATTAAATACTTATTTCAACACATAAAGGCTTCACATGAAAATTGGTATCTAATAAAAATTTTTCAAGATGATAATAAAATCTCCTATTCATCACCTATATTTGTTGACTCAAAGTAATATGAGGATGCAAAAATGCATCCTCAAAAAATTACTTATTATTTTTTACTCTGTTTGGCTTAGCCTTTGGCTTTATAACAATTTTCTTTTCTTTATTCTTCTTTGGCCCACCTGTTTGTTGGATATCCATAAACCATAAGAATGAAAGTACTGCAAAATAAGTAGTTACCATAGTTCCTATACTATCTAGTTTAACAAAAACTTGAATTAAGAATAATATAATTGCAACTGCTAGTGGAATAAACTTATTTACTGGTACCTTCGAAAATACATATTTCTTTAATACTACGAATGATGCAAAAATCACTACAAACATTATTGCTAAGTATAAAAGCATTGATAATAATCCCATTAGAAAATCCTCCTCTTAACCGTTCTAATATTAATATTAAGTTAATATCAGTTTTTTTTCAAGTATAAACATTAAAGTTTTATATAGTGTAAAATAATTCTATTAATATATAGTATTTCCCATGTAATCATTAACAAAATATCAATTATGATAAAATATTTTATTAATTTTTTATTTTTTTATTCATTTTATTATTTATTTTTCTGCTAATCTTTGATAAAATAATATAATGAAATTTTATTTTAACATTTAAACTAAAGATACAAATTTATATATATTTTGGAGGAATTTTAATGCTTACTAACCCTGGATTACAATTAGATGAATTAGATTTACAAATATTAGATTTACTTATAAAGGATTGTAGAACTCCTTATCTAGAAATCGCAAGAATATGTCACGTTTCAGGTGGTACTATTCACGTTAGAATGAAGAAGATGGAAGATATGGGTATAATTAAAGGTACTAGAATTCTGCTTAACCTTTCAAAGCTAGGATATGATGTTTGCTGCTTTGTTGGTATTCACGTTGATAAGACATCTTCTTTCACAAGTGTATTTGAGGAAATGGGAAAAATAAAGGAAGTTGTTGAATTGCACCTAATTACAGGTAATTATTCAATTTTCTCAAAGGTTGTTTGTAAAAACATCACTGACCTTCAAGACATACTTATGAATAGAATAAATACTATACCTGGAATCCAAAGAACAGATACATTCATTTCTCTATCTCAACCAATAGATAGAAATATAACACTTTAATATTGAATAGTATACTATCTTTTTGGTTATCCTATGTTCATAAGTAAATTTATGAAAGAGGGTATACTTTATGAAATTTCTTGATAGTATTACACTTATTTTAGTTATTATTGGTGCCATTAACTGGGGTCTAATTGGATTTTTTAATTATAACTTAGTAGGAGCACTTTTTGGTACCGGAATTATAAGCACAGTAATTTATGTGCTAGTTGGATTATCCGGAATATACTTAATTTCATTCTTTAGCAAAATTAAGTATACAGATTAATTATTGATTTTTTTCAAGAAATCCTCTATACTCATTGAGGGTTTCTTATTTTTTATTAAAATATAACCTCATCTTAAGAAAATTTAAGATAATCAGAATTTTATTGTAAGATTAAAAATATATAATAAAATTATAATTTCATTTGGAGGTAACAATGTTTAACATTAGTATTTTAGGGTTTTCCCTTTATCAAATAGTATTTTACTTCTTTATATACTCCTTTTTAGGTTGGTGTGTAGAAGTTGCTTATGCTTATTACAATAGAAAATATTTTGTAAATAGAGGCTTTTTATACGGTCCATTTTGTCCAATTTATGGTTCAGGAGTGTTATCACTAGTTTTATTACTTGATAACTTTAAAAACAACATAGTACTTTTGTTTGTTCTTGCTACAGTTTTAACTTCAGCCCTTGAATACATTACTGCTGTTATATTAGAAAATGTGTTTAAAGCAAAATGGTGGGATTATACAGAAGATCCATTTAACATTAAGGGTAGAATTTGTCTACACTTCTCACTTATATGGGGAGCAGCTGGTTTAGTTGTTGTTAAATTTATTCACCCAGCTATTGACGGTTTAATTTCATTAATTCCAACACATATAGGGTCAATTTTATTTTATGGAGTTATTATATACTTTATCGTTGATTTTGCTTTTACTCTTTCTTCATTAATAGAGTTTAATAAATTATTAGCAAAACTACAAAATGATAAAGGTGGCTTTAAAGAGATGTATTTAAACTTCTTATCATCAACAAAAAAAAAAGCTACTTCAAAATCAAAGGATTTAAGTAGTAAATTTAAAGGAATGAAAGATATGAAATTAAATCATATAAGATTAATTTACTCATTCCCTGATGTTAAATCAATTAAATTTGATAATATTTTAAAAATGATAAAAGATAAATTATTTTCTAAAAATGATTAAAAGAGGTGGATAACCACCTCTTTTTTATTTATTAAGATTTTGAATTATATCAAATAGTTCTATTGCAGCCTTCTTTGGTCCTTCTTTTTCCTCTCCTGCAATTCCCAAGCATGTTTTAATTTGCCCTACTTTAACCTTATTATCTTTAAACATTTCATCAAAGTAACTATCAATTAAAATATCAGTTTCCTCTTGTTTTTGTGCAGGCCCAAAAGGATTTGCAAAATATGACTCAACTAACCCCTTTTCTGACGTTGTTCCTTTTGCCATTCTAGCACCAGCTTTAAACACCTTAATTCCTTCCTCAGGAGTATTAAAGAACTCTATGTGCTTTCCACCATCTTCAACATCATCATAGTTATTTGCATATAGGAATAAATCAATATTATAGCCTCTAACAATATCACTATATGCTGATACAGGCATAACCAGTCTTGCATTTATCTTATCAGGATTCATAAATATACTTCTATCTATTTCCTTAAATGCATAACCAGCATCTAAATCATCTAATCTAACAAAGGCTCCTATTTCTGTTCCATACCCAACAATCTTATCCTCTTCAATTTTAAATGTTCCCATATCATCAAATATAATTGTCATATTGGATATATACTCTTCACTTAAAGTTCTAAAGGCTTCTAAGCTTTCTGATTTACCAGCACCACTATCTCCCATAATAACAACGTTAGC
Source organism: Clostridium sp. (assembly GCA_051650705.1). Lineage (GTDB taxonomy): Bacteria > Bacillota > Clostridia > Clostridiales > Clostridiaceae > Clostridium. The sequence continues at coordinate 1,400 of JBOFQV010000254.1, read as the reverse complement.
ACTCTTACCATTCTTAAGCTCTATATTAACCATAGCTCCATGAATAGGTAGATATCCTCTTTTAATCATTACAAGATTATGAAGTGTTAATGTCATCTTCTTCATATAACCAAAGTAATCTATCTTATCTGAATGATTAACATATCCAAGCATCATATCATTTTCTCTATCATCAAAGAATACTGTTTTTAATTCATTACCATCATCTTTAGCACCAAATACATAAACTAAATCCGGCTTTCTACCTCTGCATTCATCCTTCTTAGCCATTTCAAATAGATTACATAATGTAATTCCATGCTCCATAAAATCCCTATGGAAATAAAGATAAGCTAATAGTTCTCCAACTTTTGCAGGATAACAGAACCAATGTTCCTTATTCATTTGAGCATATCTTAAAGGATTTCTTGGTACTTCACTAAACATACCTGTTCTAGTATTTCTCTTAGGGTAAGTAATAAATGGGGTTTCTAAAAGTATTGCATCGATAAATGGAATATCCTCAAGTATTTCATATCCTCTTGGTATTGGCCATACTGTTTTGCTTATAATAATCCCTGCATTTCCTCCTGCTGGTATTTGTCTAAATACTGATGGCTTTTGCCCTAATATATTCTTCTCAATCTTTCTATATAATTTTAAAATTAAAGTTGAGAAGTTAGTATTTGATTGAGTGAAGCTCATTGATGCTAACCCTTGCCCCTGTGGATTTGCATGAATTATAGTATACCTTTCTAATCTTCTCCAGAATAAATAAATATCCTCAATTGCAAATATCAGCTTGTCTCTATTTGAGAAAAACTTCTCATAATAATTACTTGCTTCCACTAATTCATTACCACTCATTACAGTTAGACATTTAAATACCTTAATAAGCTCCTTTCTCAAATAAAAAACTTCATTTGATGAAAATGCCTCTTCAAAATATCTAAAGCTTAAGGAATTTTTCTTTTTTGCATTTTTTAGATATAAGTCTAATGTTCTTCTAAATCCTTCACTTTCAAGCACACTCTCAAAATTATTACAGTATTTTGCAGTAAAATTTATAAGTACTTTGTCATTACTTATTGAAAATTCTTTTTTCATTTTTGTTGCCCCCTTCTATATTATAAATATTTTTGAAAGTTCTAACTTTCAAAGTTTCATAACTATCACCTTGATTTATAAACCACTCACCTTAAAACACTAAACTCCTGCATTAATTAAAATATTTTCTATATAAAGAAAATTATACCATATTTTTTGCAATTTTAAAACACATCTTTAATCAAAACTTCATAATTACCTAAATTTTAATATAAAAAAAGTGGTAATAAACTAATACCATTAATTTATTACCACTTAATAACCAATCTACATTTTCAATGCATTTACTACAGCATCCCTTACCTTAATATTTA
>JBOFQV010000253.1:0-4314 GCA_051650705.1 Clostridium sp. | reverse complement strand
GGGAGCTTTTAAGGGAAATTGTAGCAGGTTTTTATAGGGAAATTGAAGAGGGAGAGTTTGACTTTGAGGTGGATATACCAGAGGATGAGGTTTTACTAAGCTTTGATAGGGTTGAAATGGGAAGAGCTATTTCAAATATTTTAGGAAATGCTATTAAGTATAATCCAAGTAATACAAGGTTATTCATTTCTCTTGAAAAAAGTGAGGCTTTCGTTGTAATCAAGATTTGTGATGATGGGGTTGGTATTAATGAAGAGCTTAAAGCCAATATTTTTGAGCCATTTACTAGGGGAGATAGCTCAAGAAGAAGTGTTGGGGGAACGGGGCTTGGACTTTCTATATCTAAGAAAATTATTGAAATGCACGGTGGGGATTTGACTCTCGAAAGTGAAGAAAATTTTAAAACAGTCTTTAAAATATTAATTTCCAAAGTGTGAAGTAAGTTTAGGGAGGGGGCTGGGGTAAAAGTGTTTCTAGCTTACCCCAGTCGGCAAGCTCCTAGTGTGCTCCATACTTTAAGTGTGCTCCCTAAATTAAGTGCACAACTTTTTGTAGAGGTTTTTTGCTAGAGTTTCTATTATAAAGATGGTTGGTATTTTACTTGTTAAATCAATGGTTCCATTTTTCTCTGGGTTAATGTAATAGGACAAGTTATAATCAGAAAGTGTGGAAATTGTACAGTCATTCCTATTTGTAATTGAAACTATAATATATTTATCCCTATCTAGCTCAAGAAATCTTTTAATTAAATCTGGGCTTTCTCCTGATTCTGAAAGAATTATTATTACACATTTTTCATCACAGTTAGATTTAATTGGATGATAGGGATCATTTATTGAGTGGGTTAGCTTTCCTATTGAGGAAAAGTATCTTGCTCCGTATTTAGCCATTATTCCTGAGCTACCAAGTCCCCAAAATATAACGTGATTTGCATCAAGTAAAATTTCTGTTATATCCTCAATTGATGAATAAAAATCATTTCTATGTATTTTCTCAAAAAAATCCCTAAACATATTTGTATCATGTATAAGGTTTACTGCTGAGGTGTTTTTTCTCTCACAATAAAGCTTTAGCATAACCTTAAATTCTGTAAAGCCTTCACATTCAAATTTCTTGCAAAACCTCATAATGGTTGTGGTTGAAACATGGGCTTCATTTGCAAGCTCCCTAATTGTCATATTAATTACGCTTTTCTTATTATGCATAATATACTTATATAAAATCATCTCTAGGTTATTTAAATTATTTATCTTTTCTGTTGTAAACATAATTCCTCCCATATAATAAATACACATATTTTACCCTTTATGAAAATGTTACCATACTTATCATTAAAAATCAAAATAGTGTTTTAATGAAAAAACAAAGAAGCTCATAATTCCCTTAAAATAGGGAGTTTTTTTATTTTGTTCTGTTTTATTTCGGAACAAATTCCTTAAAGGGGGAACAGGTTTTTTTGAAGGTAGAAAATGTTTACATGAAGGTTTTGAGGGGATAAAATAAAGTCATCAAAGGAAATCATGAAGTTAAAGGAGGAGAAAAAATGGATAAATTTATGGAGAAATTTGAAGCTGTTATGGGAAGGTTGATGGCTCCAATTGCTACAAAATTAAGTAACCAAAGGCACATATGTGCAGTAAAGGATGCCTTCATTTTAACATTCCCAGTAACAATGGCAGGATCATTAATGTTATTACTTAACTATGTTATCTTGTCACCAAATGGGTTTATAGCCAAAATTTTAAGACTCCACACCTTAATACCAAATTTAGCAGATTATCAAGCAATATTCACACCAGTAATTAAGGGGTCAACGGAAATACTTGCAATTCTAATAGTATTCTTAGTTGCAAGAAACCTTGCAAAAAATATGGGGGGAGATGATTTACTTACAGGAATAACTGCTATTTCAGTATTCTTTATAATCTACCCAGAGGCAATGGTTGTAGAAAAGCAAGGATATTTAACAGCACAATACTTTGGAGCACAGGGGCTGTTTGTTGCACTTATAGTTGGAATATTGACAGCAGAGATTTTAACTAGATTATCAAGAAATAAAAGATTTGAAATATCAATGCCAGAGCAGGTGCCACCAGCAGTTGCTAGAACCTTTAAGATATTAATTCCAGTAATAATTACAACTCTTTTCTTTGCAGTTGGTAACTTCTTATTACTAAAGATATCTGAGGGAGGACTTCACACATTAGTTTATGACATGCTACAAAAACCATTAACAGCACTTGGAGGAAATGCATTCTCAGTAATTCTAATTGCTATACTTGCAAACTTCCTTTGGGTTATGGGAATACATGGACCAAATACTCTAGCAGCTATTATTAGCACAATAACAGCAGAGCCAAGGGCAGAAAACCTAGCTTATGTTACAGAGCATGGAACAGCTTGGGGAGCACCATATCCAATTACCTATGACACATATTACATTTTTGGAACCCTTGGAGGGTCTGGATCAACTTTAGGACTTATTATTGCAATATTCCTATTCTCAAAGCAAAGAGAACAAAAGGAAATAGCAAAATTATCAGTAGGACCTGGAGTGTTCAATATAAATGAACCAGTAATTTTTGGATTACCAATAGTTTTAAATCCATTAATGATTATACCTTTTGTATTAACACCAGTTGTAACAAGCGGTATTGTATTTACAGCAATTAACTTGCAGATAATGCCACCACCGGTTTATCAGGTACCATGGACAACACCAACACCAATTTATCAGTTCCTTGCAACAGGTGGACATGTTATGGGACTAGTATTTGGATTGATTTGTTTAGTAGCTTCAGTGTTAATGTATGCTCCATTTGTTATGGTTAGTAACAAGGTTTCTGGGGCAGATGAAATAGAAGAAGAAAAAGAAATAGCATTAAAAGAAAAGACAATTTAATTTAAGGAGGAAATGAAAATGAGTAGAGAAAGATTAAAAATAGTTACTATAGGTGGAGGGTCAAGCTATACACCAGAGTTAATTGAGGGATATATAAAGAGAAAAGATGAGCTACCAATAGGAGAAATTTGGCTTGTAGATATTGAAGAGGGAAAAGAAAAGCTTGAAATTGTAGGTGGACTTGCTAAGAGAATGGTTGAAGAAGCAGGACTTGATTGGGAGATTCACTTAACCTTAAATAGAAGAGAAGCCTTAAAGGATGCAGATTTTGTTTCAACACAGTTAAGAGTTGGTTTATTGGAGGCTAGAATTAAGGATGAAAGAATTCCACTTAGTCATGGGATTTTAGGACAAGAAACAAATGGAGCTGGAGGGATTTTTAAAGCACTTAGAACAATTCCAGTAATTCTTGAAATTGTTGAGGATATGAAGGAGCTTTGTCCAAATGCATGGCTTGTAAACTTCACAAATCCTGCTGGTATGGTAACTGAAGCTGTATTAAAGTATGGTAATTTTGATAAGGTTGTTGGTCTTTGTAATGTTCCAATTGGGGCTATGTACAATGAAATGAAGTATTTTGATAAGAAGCAGGATGAATTATATTGGCAATTTGCAGGGCTAAATCACTTCCACTGGCATAGAGTTTTTGATAGACTTGGAAATGATTTAACTAGGGAAACAATCGAAAAAATGTTTGAGGCATCAAAATCAGAGGCTGCAAATATTTCAAACATACAATATTTAAAGGAACAAATTGATGATTTAGGAATGATTCCATGTGGATATCATAGATATTACTACCTTTCTCAAGAAATGCTTGATAAGGAGCTTGAGGAGTTTGAAAATCATGAAACAAGAGCAGAGGTGGTTAAGAGACTTGAAACTGAACTGTTTGAGTTATATAAGGATCCAAACTTAAGAGTTAAACCAGAACAGCTTACAAAAAGAGGGGGAACTCACTATTCAGATGCTGCTTGTGAATTAGTTTCATCTATATATAATGACAAGAGAACACACATGGTTGTAAGTACAAGAAATAATGGAGCAATAGCTGATTTACCATATGATTGTGCATGTGAAGTAAGCTCAGTAATTACTGCTCATGGACCTCAACCAATTAATTTTGGACACTTCCCAAATCCAGGACAAAGAGGGCTTGTTCAAATAATGAAGTCAATGGAGGAATTAACAATAGCTGCTGCTGTAACTGGGGATTATAATAAAGCACTTCAAGCCTTTACTACTAATCCATTAATTCCAAGTGGACAAGTGGCTAAGAATTTATTAAATGAAATGCTAATTGCTCATAAGGATCATTTACCTAAGTTTAAGGAAATAATTGAAGAGCTTGAAAAATAAAATTAAGAGGGGTGCTTTTTAGCATCCTTTCTTTTGTCTAATTTGAATAAATA
>JBOFQV010000252.1:0-2799 GCA_051650705.1 Clostridium sp. | reverse complement strand
AATCACCACCAACTTCACTGTTTAAGCTAAGTTTTCCATCAGAAAAAGCCCCAGCACCAGAAAAGCCTGAGGTAATGTGACAATATGGTTTACAACTTACACATACCTTAGTTTTGTCCTTTGGGCAACTTCTCTTATCAATACTTCTTCCAGCTTCAATAAGTAGGATTTTACCTTCTGGCTTGTTCTTTTTTAGTTCATAAGCAGTGAAAATTCCTGCTGGACCAGCACCTACTATAATTACATCATAATTCATAAAAACAACTCCTTACAATTTTTAGTAGACACTTATAGCCCAAGAACTGTTTAAGGTAGTTCGGTAGAAACATCTAACCCATATTGTTAGATTTATATAAGTGAACATTAATTATTAACTTTTATTATATAGTTCTTATTATAATGAGATTTTATAATAATATTTTACAAAATGCAAGATATATTGTTTGGAAATATAATAAAACTTTAAAAAACACGAATATTAAAAATGAAATTAGTTTTAAGGGAGAGGGGGATAATTTTCAACATTCACTAGTGAAAAAAAGTATGTTTCAAAAGTTATTTGAGGAAATACAAATAGATATGTTAGAAATATACCACCTGTATAACTATTGTAATATAAGTAAATATAGTATAATTATAGTAAAAACAGAGTGGTTTACAGGAGGGAAAGATGATTAAATTTAATGGAATTGGAAGTGCTTTTAATACTGACCTTGGAAATAATAGTGCATATATAAAAAAGGGGGATAGCTTACTTTTATTAGATTGTGGATGTACAGTGTTTCATAGAATTAAGGCAAATGGACTATTAAAAGGAATTAAAAATATATTTATTATACTAACACATACTCATCCAGACCATACAGGAAGTGTAGGGGATATTATATTTTATGCATATCACATATTAAATAAGAAAGTAAATATAATTTTTAATGATAGAGAGCACTTAGAGAAGTATTTTTCTTGTATTGGAGTACAAGATGAAATGTATACTTTATATTCAGATAAAACTGTGAAAATTGATGCAGGGGATGTGGGAGAAATAAAATTAGAGTTTATAAAAGCACATCATGTAAATACATTGCCAGCCTTTAGCTTTTTAATGGAGGTAGAAGGAGATAAAATATATTATAGTGGTGATTCAGGGGAACTTCCAAAAGAAATTATAGAAGGAGCCTTAAGAGGGGAGATTCAAAGAATATATCAAGATACTTCTAGTATTGAAGTTCAGGGGAATCCCCATATATCTTTAAAGAGATTAAGTGATTTAGTTCCTAATAATTTAAGAGAAAAAGTATTTTGTATGCATTTAGATAGTAATTTAAAAATAGAGGACATAAAATCAAAAGGATTTAATATTGCAGAAATTAACTTTGGCAACTAATAATTATGATTTGTAAAATTAAAATTTTAAAAGAGAATTAATTTAAAAATAATTAAAAAAACTCCATTTAAAAGTGGAGTTTTTTTCTTTACTCAAAAGGGAGAAATGAATTATAATTAAAGAATGGTAAATATTTACAAATATTGTGGAGGTGAATTAAAATCAGTAGATAAAGTAAGGTACAATAATAAACTTATGAATACTTAAAGGGTTAAATTAAAGGGGGAAAGGGAAAATGAAATTTAAAAATTTAGTTGCTACCATTACTGCTGGTATAATGCTATTTTCACTTCTACCAATTAAGGCAGGAGCAGAAGAAGTAAACAATAATCAACCAGCTCAAGCAGCAACAACTACAAGAAACAGAACCATGATTGGTTACTGGCATAATTTTGACAACAATAGTAAAGTAATAAAATTAAGAGAGGTTAATGATAACTGGGATATTATAAATGTATCCTTTGGTGAAACTGATGCAGCAAAGGATAAAGCCACAATTATTTTTAAACCAGATGCATCAATTACCTCAGAAGCTGAATTTATAAATGATGTTAAATATCTTCAAAGTAAGGGAAAGAAGGTTATTTTATCAATTGGTGGTATGCATGGAGATGTTCTTTTACAAAATGAAGATGATAAAAATAAGTTTGTAAATTCTATAAGTGGACTAATAGATAAATATGGATTTAATGGAATGGATTTAGATTTAGAGAATAATATGAAAACTACTGATGATTTTAAAAATCCAAAAAATCCTCAAAATGTATACTTAATTAAGGCATGTAGAGAGCTTAAAGCAAAGTATGGAGATAAGTTAATGTTAACTATGGCTCCAGAAACTGACTATGTTCAAGGAAGATTAATGAGTGGTAGTGGAGGATATCTTCCATTAATATATGGAATTAGAGATATTCTAGATTATGTTGCTGTACAGCTTTATAATTCAGGACAAATGAATGGTAGTGATGGTACACCATATCAACAAGCAACTCCTGATTTTGTTGTTGCAATGACTGAAATGCTTTTAAATGGTTTTGAAGTTGGATGGGGCTCAAAATTATACTTCCCAGCACTTAGAGAAGATCAAATAGTCATTGGATTACCAGCTTGTCCAGAAGCAGCTCCTATTGGAGGATATGTGTCAAATGATGATTTAAATAAGGCATTACTAGCATTGGTAACAGGTAAAGGCTATGGTGGAAAATATCAAATGCAAAATACTAGTGGATATGCAAATTTAAGAGGCGTAATGTCTTGGTCTGCTAATTGGGATGCAGCTAAAGGCTTTAGCTTCTCAAATAATGCAAGAAAAACCTTAGATAGTCTACCGGTAATTGAAAATAAACTTCAAGCACCAACAATTGCTTCTTCAGCTGTAACTAATGGAGCTTACACATTAACAGTAACAGTTCCAA
>JBOFQV010000251.1:0-1580 GCA_051650705.1 Clostridium sp. | reverse complement strand
GGAATAAAAGGAGTCTCAAAGGTAAAGGGATGCACCCTTGCAGAGGATGTTAAAAAGAGTATTAGAGCTTCCTTTCAATTTATCAAGGATAACCCTCTTATTATTGGTGGAAGAATTGCATACACCTATATTACTCTTGGTGTTTTTTTAATTGATTCTATTGATTCCACTAAAAGTCAAACTGGCTATGGTATTACTGATGTGAGTGGGGAAGTTAAGAAGGTTTGTGAGAGCTATGTTGTTTTAACTTCTAGGAATGTTAATGGACAAGAGTTTAATATTAGGGTGGTTTATGAGGAGATAGTTTATTTTTGGAATCAAACTATTAATGAAAATTTTGATGCTTATGTGAATTATATTAATGGGGTAATTCCTCCTGTGTGTGAGGATTCTATGAGTGAGTCATATAATTTGCTTTCTAGGATTGATGATATTCTTAGTGGTAAGAAAAATATGAGGGATTTTGTTTTTATTTTGAATAGGGTTTTAACTAGGAGAATTGATTGGGAGGGCATTGTGGTTTTGAGGAATTTGGTTATTAGTGATGAGCTTTTTGTTACTCCAATTACTTCTATTCAGGGGTTTGTTCAGGTTCCAAATTAATAATTTTGTGTTTTATGGGGGATTTTTCTTTTGATAGGGGGAAATCTCTCTTTAAAAATTTATTAGATGTTTTAGATGATGAAACAATTAGTTTAAAAACAAAGTATTCTAAATTAAAGTAAGTGTGGAGGAAATAGATATTATGATAGTTTATTGATAAGTACAACTAAGAAGTTTATGACAAGAAATTCACAATTGTGACAAAATATTAACAAAAAGTGTTGTGTTATTCAATAAAACATGATAACATTTAACCTGTAAAACAATAATAAATAAATTCTAATAATGGTATATAAATCTTATTTATTTAATTTTTGGTTAAATGTAATCGTATGCTAATGATGGGGACGAGCTATATTGAGAAATTTTAACTATAAGTACCCTTAAAATTTAAGGGGGAATGATTGATAGATTTTAAACATTGTTGGACATGAGGAGGAAAATAATATGAAAATGAGAAACAAAAGAATTTTAGCTACTATGACTGCACTAACTATTGCTTTTGGTATTAGTGGATGTGGAAAGAAGCCTGTAAAAGAGGAATTCAAAGGGGAATATGAAATTAAAGGTACATCATCACAAGGGGCTCCAAAAAATGATACATATGTGTTTGAGGGTGTTACTACAGATGGAATTATCACTGAATTAAACTTTGATATCATACGTAACAAAGGTAAAGAGAATGAGGGCTCAAAGAAGGATATGATGGGTTACTTAATGAACACATCAGATGCTAAGATTGAAAAGGTTGATGGAAATTACAAATTAACAAAGCTTACTGCAAATGGGTTTGATACTGCATATGGAGATGATAGAAATGCTCAATACATGGTACAAGCTTCTATAGATAATATTACAGATACAACTACATTTAAGGATTTAACTTTCTTAAATGGTGGGGCTGCAATGGCTGGACAAGTTGTTCCTGAACCATTTGATAAGGCTCTTATTGCATTCCAAAAGTTAGCAGTAGAAGC
>JBOFQV010000250.1:0-10513 GCA_051650705.1 Clostridium sp. | reverse complement strand
CAACTCTTTAGCTTGTACTCCAAAGCGCCTTCATGTATTTTCACTAATTGCTTCCACCAACCGCAATCTCTCTTAAAGCTAATTATTACATTACTACTCTTTTTCACCATACTTATCAAATTTTGTTATTTTTTATTTTATATATTATTCTAAAATTTGTCAAGATTTTTTGGGTAAAATTAAAAAAAGAGTTGCAATAACAACTCTTCCTTATATCTATTAACTTATATTAAAGTTCTTCTCCACTAGTTTCTATTACATTTTTATACCAATAGAAGCTCTTCTTCTTCCTTCTTTCAAGGGTACTTACGCCCTCTTCATGCTTATCAACATAAACAAAGCCATAACGCTTTTGATATCCATTTAACCAGCTTAAAAGGTCTGTAAAGCTCCATGTACAATATCCTAAAAGATCCACTCCATCAGTTATTGCTTCCTTACAAGCATTAACATGTGCCTTTAAGAATTCAATTCTATATGAATCATCAATTTCTCCATTTTCCTCAAGCTTATCAAATGCCCCAAGTCCATTTTCAGTAATTAAAATAGGTAATTTATATCTACTTGTAATTCTTCTCAACGCAATTCTAAGTCCATCTGGATCAATTGTCCAATCCCAATCTGTTGTCTTTAAGAATTCATTTTTAGTAGTTTTAAATACACCTGGAATTCCACTATCATTTGAGCTTCCCTTTTTACCAGTTGTATTCATTTTTGAGAATCCAACTCCATCTAAAGGGTTCATTTCATATGTTGCAGTTTGATAGTAGTTTACTCCCATGAAATCAGGTTTACCTTTTTTAAGAAGCTCTAAATCTCCCTCTTCAATTGTTGGAGTTAAACCTCTTTTCTCTAATATGTTCCATGCAAGCTTTGGATATTCTCCAAACGTGTAAACATCCATCCACCAATTGCTATTTAACTCCTCTGCATTTTCAGCAGCTAAAACGTCTTGTGGATTTGCAGTTTTTGCATAGCTTGGAGTGTATGCAAAGGAAGGTCCAATTTTTCCATCCTTAACAATTTCTCTAAAGGATTCAATAACCTTAGCATTTGCTAAAAATGCAATATGATTAACTTCATAGCATCTCTTCATATCCTTAACTGCTGGTGGATGAATCCCTAAAAGGTATCCTAAATTTACAAATACATTTTGCTCATTTAAGCTAATCCAATACTTTACTCTATCTCCAAAATGCTTAAATAATGTTACACAGTAATTATTAAAGTCATCTATAATTTTTCTACTTTCCCATCCACCATATTCATCCATTAAGGCTTGTGGTAAATCCCAGTGATAAACCGTTACCATTGGTGTTATATCATTTGCTATTAATTCATTTATAAGATTATTATAAAACTCTAATCCTTCTTTATTAACTTCCCCTCTTCCATTTGGGAAAATTCTTGTCCATGCAATTGAAAATCTATAAGCCTTTAATCCCATTTCTTTCATTAAGGCTACATCTTCTTTATATCTATTGTAGTGATCTACTGCCTCATCTCCGTTTGTCCCTTTAAATGTTGTTCCTGGAATTTTAGTGTATATATCCCAAACTGAAGGCCCTTTTCCACCTTCGTTATATGCACCTTCTACTTGGTAAGCTGCTGATGCAGATCCCCATAAAAAATCCTTTGGAAATTCATTTAATTTGTTGTATATCATATAATCACTCCTCTCAATATAAATACTACCACAAAAAGCTTTATTTTATCCCTATTCTCTCTTTTATGTAACAAATGAAACAATTTAAAAACTTGTTACAAGTCTGTAACATCTTGTTTCAACCTTCCAACCTGTCTAGACATTCTTTCTAATATGTATAATGTAGGAACTTGACTTGTTAAATCTCTATATGATAATCCTTTTTCATCCTCATCATATCTACTGTCCTTGCTTATATAATAACAAACCTTATAATCACTTAACTTTGCAAGGGTAGAGGTTTTAGAATTTGTTATAGAAACAATTGGAACACCTTGATTTCTAAGTAATTTAACCATTCTTAAAACAGATAATGTTTCCCCTGAAACAGATAATGCAATACAAATATGATCCTCTAATTTTACAGAGGTAAGAGGATAAAAATCATTTTGCAAACAAAAAGAAAGTTTTCCAAAGTTTGATAAATAATTTGCTCCAAACTCTGCAATAAATTTTGATGCTCCTGTTCCCACAAATATAACATTTGTATATTTTGAAACAACCTCTGCTACAGAATCTATTTTATCATGTAGGTTTGTTTGAAGAGTTCTTTCATAAAATTCCTCTAATGTATTATCCTCAATCACTCCATTATCATCTGACCTTTCATTTGTTAACTTAAGTAATGACTTAAATTCTGAAAAACCACTACACCCTATTATTTTACAAAATCTTAATATTGTAGATGTGGAAACATGAACTTCACTTGCAAGCTCTCTTATGGTCATATAAATAACCTTATCTCTATTTTTTAATATGTACTTATAAATTTCTACTTCTATATCCTTTAACTTATTAATATCAATATTTAGCATTAAAACTTCTCCTAATAATTATGTACTTGTATACATACCATTATAAAATATACAAACTGATAAAACAATAATAGCCTAAGATTTTCATCCTAGGCTATTTACAATTATACTATATTCTTTTTAAATTCCTTTATCCAATCAACAGCTCCTTCAACACTTTGCCATGCTAAAACTCCATCTTTCATGTAGTGCATAGCTTCTTCATTTGAACCATATTGCTTAATAGCTGGAAGTGGCATACTAACTCTTTTCTTTTTAGTTATATAATCTAAAACGTGAGGATTTCTTCTATAGGCCTTTCTAATGGCTCTATCTGCTTCTTCTTTATCCCCCTTAACATATTTATTTAAAGCATCTGTATAGTGAATAGCTGTTAAATAATCTGTTCTATACTTTTGTAACATTTCATCAAGAACTTCAGTCTCTTTTTCTATTATAAGCCAATTAGAAAGAATACTTCTTACCATTAGCTTATCCTCTTTATCCATATTTAATATTACTAATAGATTTTTAAGACCTTCTTGTCTCTTTCCACTTTGCCATTGATGAACTGCAAGCTTATATTGAGCTGCAAAAAATGGAGTTAAATCTTCTCTCTTCCATTCATCCATAACTATTTCTTCAGCACTATTTAAGTTTAGCACTCTTAGGGATGCTTGTACCGCTTTACTAATTACTTCTTCCTTATCACAATCATTTAATGAATTATCCTTTGATAGAATAATGTAAGCATCTGAGCAATTAGGAGATATTTCTATTGCTTCTTTAGCATACTTCATTTTCATTTTGAAGTTTTTGCTATCCCAAGCCATCCTCATAATATCTTGTGCTAAAAGGTACTGTGTATCTTTAATGGCTTCTTTTAATTTATTTACTTTTGCTATTGGCTCACTATCTTCAACTACTGTTGCTGCAACCTCTTCTAAAACTTCATTTAATATAAGAATTTCACTATTTAAAGTATTTCTTATATCCTTTGATTTACCAAGTGCTGCACTACTTGAAATTCCAATTTCCTCATAAATTTTTGAAGCCTTTAATTCACCTTTAGAAGATAATAGCTTGTTTTCTGTTGCTATAGCATGAACTATACCAGCAGCCCAAGACTCTCCCTTACCTTTTAATATTGCTTCGCCATACACTCTCACAACTTCATCTAAAACCTTCTTGCACAAAGTATTATATTCTTCAGTTAAATTCTTTTCTACAAACCTTAGTATTATGTTTTCTAACTCTACTCTTTTTACTTCTACTAAATTTTCATTTTTTTGCATATTACCAAAAGCTCCTTTTCCTATATTAACCCCTTGCTTACCCGTTAGTCTTTTACAATATTAGATTTTATACATTTTCTTACTTCTTTGCAACTGTTTTAATCTTCTGATATTTCCATCATTTCTTTTAAGAATATTCCTCTTTTGATTAAAAAACCTAAAACTTTACATATTAATCCATAATATATTTTTCTATTTTTATTGTATATACTCATATTTAGTCACAATTTTTGTATAACTTTTTTGAAAAATTAGTCATAAAAAAGACCCCAAAAGCATAAACTCTTGGAGCCTTATTATTAAACTGTTATTTCACTTGAAATTTCAATTGCTTCTTTATTTGCTTCTACTATTGGTGCAACATATTCATCAATAAATTCTACAACTTGACTTGGAGCTCTTCCAACGAATTTACTTGGATCAATTATGTTTAGTATTTCTTCTTTAGAAAGCTTAAATGATGAATCATTTATAATTCTTTCTATAAGATCATTATCAAGTCCTTCACCCTTAACTCTTTGTGCTGCTGCCATTGAATGCACTCTAATACTTTCGTGAAGTTCTTGTCTATCTCCACCTCTTTTAACAGCTTCCATCATTATATTTTCAGTAGCCATAAATGGTAATTCTCTCTTTACATGTGCTTCAATAACCTTTGGATAAACTACCATATTTTCAGCTATGTTAATATATAAGTTTAATACTCCATCTAATGCTAAGAATCCTTCTGCAACTGCAATTCTCTTATTAGCTGAATCATCTAGTGTTCTTTCAAACCATTGTGTTGCTGCTGTAATAGCTGGATTTAATGAGTCAACTATTACATATCTAGCAAGGGCACCCATTCTTTCGCTTCTCATAGGATTTCTCTTGTATGCCATTGCTGATGAACCTATTTGATTCTTTTCAAATGGTTCTTCTACTTCTTTCATGCTTTGAAGTAATCTTAAATCATTACTGAATTTATAAGCACTTTGTGCTACTTCTGAAAGTGTATTTAAAACTATTGAGTCAAGCTTTCTTGGGTAAGTTTGACCTGTTACCCCATAGCTCTTTTCAAATCCCATTTTTTCAGCAACCATTTTATCTAAAGCTTTAACCTTTTCTTCATCTCCTTCAAAAAGGCTCATAAAGCTTGCTTGAGTTCCTGTTGTTCCCTTAACTCCTCTAAGCTTTAAAGTGCTTAATAGGAAATCTATATTTTCTATATCCATTACTAAGTCTTGCATCCATAAAGTTGCTCTCTTACCAACAGTAGTTAATTGAGCTGGTTGGTAATGAGTAAACCCTAGTGTTGGCATATCCTTATATTCCATAGCAAAGTTACTTAATCTATGTAATATAGTAACTATCTTCTTTTTAACTAATAATAATGCATCTCTCATTATTATTACATCAGTATTATCTCCAACATAACAACTAGTAGCCCCTAAGTGAATTATCCCCTTAGCTTTAGGACATTGTAATCCATATGCATGAACATGACTCATAACATCATGTCTAACTTCCTTTTCTTTCTTTCTAGCTTCATCATAATTTATATCATAAACATGCTCTTTTAATTCATTAATTTGTTCTTCAGTTATGTTAAGTCCAAGGTCTCTCTCACATTCAGCTAATGCTATCCATAACTTTCTCCATGTTGAAAACTTCATATCATCTGAAAAGATAAAACTCATTTCCTTTGATGCGTATCTTGAATTTAATGGTGTACTATAAAGATTATTCATAACAATTCCTCCATACGAATAAATATATTATTTTCTTGATTATAGTTCGTATTATACCACAGTTTTAAATAATTATCATTATTTTAAGAAAAAAAACTTCATAAAGTTATATTTAAATATTATTATCATATATTTATCATAAGAATATTATGAAAGGAATGAATATTATGTGCAAAATTAATATTTTTGATAAAATATCTTTTGTATTAGTAATTATTGCTGCTCTAAATCTAGGAGTGATAGCACTTACAAATCAAAATTTATTTTCGCTTCTTGCATTTGGAGTTCCAGTAATTCTAAGAGGTATTTATTTATTAATAGCTGTTGCTGCTATTGATTTAATATCTTTACTTTTTAGAAGTAATATTGTTTTTTTTAAAAACTAACTTTATTACATAAGTAAAGAGTCTTCATTTAATGGAGTTAAAAATTCATCCACATTACAATAAACATACCTTGTATATCATAAATTTTATATTAAGTGGATTTTTAAATTACTAAACAAAAAAGGTTCCATATATTATGGAACCTTTTTTATTATTAATCTTCTAAAGTTTCGATTAACTTAGCGATTTCTTCTACTGCTAAAGCTTCGTCATCTCCTGAAGCTATAACCTTTACAAGAGAATCCTTAGTAACTGCTAATGAAAGAACTCCGATTAAACTCTTAACATTTGCTTTCTTTCCATTGTACTCAATGCTTACATCAGACTTGAATGATGAAGCCTTTTTAACTAATAATGTAGCTGGTCTAGCATGTAAACCTGTTCCATTTTTAACTAATACTTCTTTAGAAACCATTTATATACACCTCTTTAACTAATATTTATAAGTAGAACTTATTAACTTCTTTATTATAATAGTTTTCATTATAAATTTCAACTCTTATATTTAAAATATGTTCTTTCTGTAAATTAAAAAGCTAAGCATTTCTCAACTTAGCTTAATAACACATCTTTTATCTTGGTTGAACAATTAACTTTATAGCGGTTCTTTCTTCTCCTTCAATTTCAATATCTGTGAAAGCTGGAACACACACTATATCCTTTCCACTTGGTGCTACAAATCCTCTTGCTATTGCAACTGCCTTAATGGCTTGATTAATTGCACCTGCACCTACTGCTTGAATTTCTACTATATTCCTATCTTTTATAATTGCTGCTAAAGCTCCTGCAACAGAGTTTGGGTTAGATTTTGTTGAAACTTTTAATACTTCCATTCTTGTTCCTCCTAAATTAAAACTAATCGTTTACATGTTGTAAAAAAGATATTTCTAACTGTTCACTATATATATATTCTATAAACTTTTCCATTTTCCTTTTTTATTTTAATATTTTTTTATTTTAATATTTTTTTATTTTAATATTTTTCATCTATAAATATTAAAGAATAAAATTAAAAGAGGCTTTCGCCTCTTATAATTATCATTATTTAGCAAAATCAACTGCTCTAGTTTCTCTAATAACGTTGATTTTAATTTGTCCTGGATATTCTAATTGTTCTTCAATGCTCTTAACAATATTACGTGCAAGTTCTATTGCTCCAGCATCGTCTATACTATCTGGTTTAACCATAATTCTAATCTCTCTTCCAGCTTGAATGGCATATGACTTTTCTACGCCTTCATATGAATTTGCGATTTCTTCTAACTTCTCTAACCTCTTAATATAGGCTTCTAATGTTTCTCTTCTTGCTCCTGGTCTAGCAGCTGATATTGCATCTGCCGCTTGAACTAGAATTGCCTCTAAAGATTGCATTTCTACATCTCCATGATGGGCTGCAATTGCATTTACTACAACTGGTGATTCACCATATTTCTTAGCAAGATCTCCACCTATTAATGCATGTGGTCCTTCTTGCTCTTGATCTACAGCTTTACCAATATCGTGTAATAAGCCTGCTCTTCTAGCTAGAGTAACGTCTAAACCTAGTTCTGAAGCCATCAAACCAGCCAAATATGAAACTTCTATGGAATGCTTTAAAACATTTTGTCCATAACTAGTTCTGTATTTTAATCTACCAAGTAATCTAGTTATCTCTGGATGTAATCCATGTACACCTGTTTCAAGGGTTGCTTGTTCCCCTTCTTCCTTAATGTCATTTTCTACGTCCTTAATTGATCTTTCAACCATCTCTTCGATTCTTGCTGGATGAATTCTACCATCCACTATTAACTTTTCTAGTGCCATTCTAGCCACTTCTCTTCTTATAGGATCGAAGCTTGATAAAATGACTGCTTCTGGAGTATCATCAATTATTAAATCTACTCCTGTTAATGTTTCAAGGGTTCTAATGTTTCTACCTTCTCTACCTATTATTCTACCCTTCATTTCATCATTAGGTAGGGCAACTACATGCACTGTTGTTTCAGATACATGATCTGCGGCACATCTTTGAATTGCTGTTGTAACTATCTCTCTAGCCTTTTTATCAGCTTCTTCTTTTGCTTTGCTCTCAATATCTTTAATCATAAGAGCTGCTTCATGAGATACTTCCTTTTTAACTTCTTCTAATAAGATATGACGTGCTTCCTCTGAAGATAAACTTGAAATTCTTTCAAGCTCTTCCCTTCTTTGAGCATAAAGGTCTTTTGCACTATTTTCGATTTCTTCAATTTCAACAAGTTTTTGATTCATTGATTCATCTTTTCTTTCTAATGCCTCACCCTTTTTCTCAAGGGACTCTTCCCTTTGTAGTAACCTTCTTTCAAGTCTTTGGATTTCATTTCTTCTCTCACGAGAATCTCTTTCAAAGTCATTTCTTAATCTGTGAACCTCTTCTTTAGCCTCTAATATAGACTCTTTTCTAGTAGCCTCTGCCTCTCTTTTTGCTTTTTCAAGTACATCAACTGCTTCTTTTTCTAGAGATTCAATTTTTGTTTTTGATGTTTTTTGTATTGTTTTATAAAGTACTATTCCTAAAATACTAAGTACAACTATATCGATAATTATCATTATAATAAGTTCCACTTGAACACCTCCTAGCTTGTAAATTAATTTATATTAGTAAACAAGAAAGCATAGTAGGTGTCATATTCATCTAACTGTTTTTAAGGAATATGATAAACCAGTATTTGTTATTATTGTATATTAAAATTTAAATTATGTCAAGTTAAGTAATATCCAGTACAAAATTCTACATTCACTTCATTTTTCTTTACTATACTCTTAAATACTACTAATTTCATTTGTCATTTTCAGAAAAAAGTAAACCTTTTAACTAATATTTTGCAACATAATTTGCTAATTTATTTTCATACAAAATCTATCCTTTTTTTATAATTTTAATATATATATAATATACCCTTTTTAATTATACTCATTAATCACGAAGAATATACTATCATATATATAAATATATAAAAAAAGTGGCAATTAGCCACTTTTAAAATACTATTCTGTAACAGCAACCTCATTACCCATTAATGGCAATTTATGTTGTTCTCTAATTTTATTTTCTATTTCTAAAGCAACCTCTGGATTATCCTTTAAGTAAACCTTAGCATTTTCTCTACCTTGACCAAGTCTTATATCTCCATAAGAGAACCAAGCACCTGATTTTTGAACTATATTTTCTTTAACACCAACATCTACAATATTTCCTGTTCTTGAAATACCTTCGTTGTACATAATGTCAAATTCTGCTTGCTTAAATGGCGGTGCAACCTTATTTTTCATTACCTTAACTCTTGTTCTGTTACCAACAACGCTATCACCTAATTTTATTGAATCAATTCGTCTTACATCAAGTCTAACTGATGCATAGAACTTTAAAGCTCTTCCCCCTGGAGTTACTTCTGGATTTCCAAACATTACTCCAACCTTTTCTCTTGATTGGTTAATAAACACAGCAACACAGTTTGTTTTGTTTATTGTTCCTGCAAGCTTTCTTAAAGCTTGTGACATTAATCTTGCTTGAAGACCAACGTGGGAATCTCCCATATCTCCTTCAATTTCCGCTCTTGGAACCAATGCTGCAACTGAGTCAACAACAAGGACATCTATAGCACCTGATCTTACTAGAGCTTCAGCAATTTCAAGTCCTTGCTCTCCTGTATCTGGTTGAGATACTATTAAACTTTCAGTATCTACCCCTAAATTTCTTGCATATGATGGATCTAAAGCATGCTCTGCATCTATAAATGCAACTGCTCCACCTTTTTTTTGTGCTTCAGCAACAATATGTAGTGCAACTGTTGTTTTACCTGAACTTTCTGGTCCATATATTTCTATAATCCTTCCTCTTGGAACTCCACCTATTCCTAAAGCTATATCTAAATCTAAGCACCCAGTTGAAACTGCTTCTATATTTAGTATGCTGTTTTCTCCCAGTTTCATTACTGAACCCTTACCAAATTGTTTCTCTATGTTAGCCATAGCGCTTTCAATAGCCTTTAATTTTTCCATATCTACATTAGCCATTTAATACACCTTCCTCTCAACGAACTCGTGTTCTATATTTAAATTATAATTAATTTATTGAATATAGTCAATATAAATTATAAAATTAAAAGTTCCTATTTTAGGAACTCTTAATATTATTACCTTATTATTAAAGTTATAATCACTATTTATCTATTGAAATAGCCGCCTTATTTTTCTTGAAGTAATCATATCCAGAAATTATAGTGATAATTACTGAAACATTTAATGCTAATGATGGTGCCCATTCAAAGAATGAAGTTAAAAAACTACTATTTTGTACAAAGTTAACAAGCTCTGCTGATTGTGCTATATTAACTTGTATTAATAATAGTATTATAGCAACAATTTGAATAACTGTTTTTATTTTACCCCACCAACTAGCTGCAATTACCTTACCTTCTGATGCCGCTATAGTTCTAAGACCTGAAACTGCAAACTCCCTTGCTATAATTATTACAGCTGCCCAACTTGGTACAACTCTCATTTCAACTAAGGAAATTAAAGCTGCAGTTACTAGTAGCTTGTCTGCAAGCGGGTCCATAAACTTACCGAACTTTGTAATTTG
>JBOFQV010000249.1:0-4153 GCA_051650705.1 Clostridium sp. | reverse complement strand
TAATTTATACAAAGGGAGGAAATTATCATGGGAAAGGTTGCAGCTTTTTTTGATATTGATGGAACAATTTATAGAGAAGGACTTATAACTGAAGTATTTAAGAAAATAATTAAGCATGAATTAGTGGATGAAGATAAATGGTATAATGACGTAAGACCTGCGTTTATTAAATGGGATAAAAGACAAGGGGACTATGATACATACCTTTTAAAAATGGTTGATATATATACAGATGCTATAAAGGGTATTTCTAAAAATCACATTGAACATATTGCAAAGCGTGTAATAGAGCAAAAGGGTGATAGAGTTTATACCTTCTCAAGAGAAAGAATTAAATGGCATAAGGAACAAGGACATATTGTTATTGCAATATCAGGTTCTCCTTATGAGCTTGTAAAGGAAATGTCAGAGAAGTATAAAATGGATGATTTTAAGGGAACAATATATATGCAGGATGAAAATGGCTTATATAATGGAGATATTATTCCAATGTGGGACTCTGAAAGTAAACAAAAAGCTATTTTAGAAATGAAAGAAAAATATGACATTGATTTAGAAAAAAGCTATGCATATGGAGATACATCAGGAGATTACACAATGTTTAAGAATGTTGGAATACCATATGGAATTAATCCAACTAAGGAACTTTTACTTAAAATAATGAATGATGAAGAAATAAAAAGGAAAATTAATGTAATAGTTGAGAGAAAAGATGTTACATATAAGATGGACATAAATTCTTTAGAATTATTATAGAAAAAATAATTTAGGTAAAGCTATACATTATTTGATTTTTATTATTAAAGAGATTATTATAAAATTATAATTGGTAAGATATGTTAGATTTATTATCTAACATATTTTTTTGGAGGAAAAAATGATTAGATTATATAATTGCTATGGAGAAGATGACAAAGTAATTTTAATTGGAAAAAGAGAAGAACTTGGAGTTAAGTCTTTAAAGGAAAGTGAATTTGAATATACAGAAGAGTTAGAAAGAGAGTATCTAATATTTGCATATAATGAGGAACATAAAATTTTTAATAATGGATTTAGGCATATGTATGAGGTTGAGCTTTTAGATAACTTAGACAATATAGTTCTTTATTATGATGAGAATGGAAGTTTAGAAGAGTTTGGAATAGAAGAAGGAAAAGAGTATAGTGTTTGCTATATAAGATATACACCTGAAAAGTTTAGGGCTGACATGAAAAAGGTTTATGAAGAGGGAAGTGATTTCTTTATGAATGAGCTTCAAAAAAGATATGAAAGTCTAAATGGGAAATCAATAGAGTTTAAGTATTTTTATAATGGAGAAAATTTGGACTTATTCTTTACTATTGATTTAGAAGAAATACACTTAGATATAAAGATAATTAACTACTTTGAAGCATTAGTTTTAAGTGTAGCAAAGGATGAACTAGCTGATGAAATTGAGGTTGTTTCCTATTTAGTAAATGCTATTAATAACAAAGTAAAAGAAGTAATTGAAAAGCGTGGTGGGCAGGTATTTGAGATTATTAAAATTGAAGAGGAATTAGATTAGATTTTAAAAATGTATTTTAAAACACTTTCTTTATTACAGTAAAAATGGTAAAATATTCAATGTGTTTAATTGGAAATATATTTAAAATTTAAAAAATTAAAAAAATCATTATAAATATGTATATATATGGTATAAAATGAAATAATTAAACTAATAGCCTTTTTATTAAGGCTATTAAAGTAATAACATTTTAAGATGGTTATATGTGAAGGTTCAGATCCATTGTATATACAAACTTAATTCACATCACCTTAAGTTGAACTTTCACAAAGACCCTCTTAAAAATAAATGGGGAAGTAGGTTTTATAATTTGAGATGCATAGAGATAAAGGGGAATACATCTTTAAAGGGAACCGTAAATATACCAGGTTCTAAAAATAGTGCTTTAGGTTTATTAGCAGCTGTATGTCTTTCAAATGAAGAGGTAACACTTAAAAATATTCCTGATATTTCTGATATAGAGTTGCTTTTGAAAATAGGGGAAGGTATTGGTTTAAAATATGCTAAAACTAAAGAGGCTATAATTATAAACCCAAGTGAAATATTTAGTGGAGAAATAGATAAGGAAATGTCTGCTGAATATAGGGCATCATATTATTTTATTGGATCATTATTATTAAAACAAAAGAGAGTAACTATTGGATATCCAGGTGGTGATGACTTTGGAAGCAGACCAATAGACCAGCATATTAAAGGCTTTGAGGCCTTAGGTGCTAAGGTTAGTTTATTTAGAGATTATTATGAGGTAAGCTGCACAGAACTAAAAGGAAACGATATTTACTTTGATGTAATTACTTGTGGAGCAACAATTAATGTAATGCTTGCAGCAACATTAGCAACTGGAAGAACAGTATTAAGAAATGCAGCAAGGGATCCAGAGGTTGTGGATGTTGCAATAATGCTTAATAAAATGGGTGTCAAAATCAAGGGGATGGGAACAAGTACAATAACTATTGATGGAGTTGAGTCTTTAAGTGGGTGTAAGCATTCAGTTATACCAGATAGATTGATTGCAGGAAGCTTAATGATTGGAGCAGCAGCTACAAGAGGAGATGTAAAGGTGGTTGGAGTAATTCCAGAGCATCTTATTTCATGTATTGCAAAGTTAAGTGAGGCTGGTGTTACTATTCAAATAGAAGATGATTCTATTAGAACATATGTTGAAGGACGACTTAGAGGGATAAATGTAACAACATCAATGTATCCAGGATTTGCAACAGATCTTCAGCAACCATTAACAGCCTTATTATTAGCAGCAGAAAGTCATAGTGTTATAGTTGATGGGGTTTATCCAAAACGCTTTAATCACTGTATAGAGATGAATAAAATGGGCGCAAATATAATTTTAAAAGAGGGCTCAGTTGTTATTAAGGGAAAAAGGAAGATACATGGTGATGTTGTTCATGCAACTGATGTTAGAGCAGGAGTTAGTTTGATTATTGCTGCTATGATGGCAAATGGAACTACTTATATAACAGGAATTGAACACATTGAAAGAGGATATCCGAATTTTATTGATACTTTTTTAAGCCTTGGGGCTAAAATTAGAGTATGTGAAGAGATTCTAGAAGATGAATGTAGTATAGAATCAGATGAATTTTTAGAAGTAGAATACTAATATTATTTAGTTTAAAACATCCTTTTAATAAAGGGTGTTTTTATTATAGTTAATTACAATAGTTTTAACCACATGTAAGAATAATATATTAAAAATGTAAATAAAAGTTCAATATGTTCTTGTTATTTATTATTTAAGAATGATATAATTGTGGATACATATAAGTAAATAAAGATAAATTATTAATTCTTGAGTTGAACTAATGAAAGGATATGGATTTAACATGGACATTATAATAATTGGTGGGGGAAAAGTTGGCTTTACCCTAGCAGAACACTTATCAAAAGAAGGGGATAATATCACGGTTATTGATCAAGATAGCGACGTCATTAATAAGATTGCAGATAAAATGGATGTTATGGGAATTAAGGGGAATGGAACTTCCTTAAACATACTTCATGAGGCTGGAATATCTACGACTGATGTTTTAATAGCAGTAACAAATAGTGATGAGGTTAATATGCTTTGTTCCTTAGCTGCAAAAAAACTTGGAGCTAAACATACAATTGCAAGAGTCAGAACTCCTGAATATTCTGAAGAGCTTGTAATGCTCAAGGATGAGCTTGGGATTGACTTGATTATAAATCCGGAAAAGGAAGCAGCACTTGAAATAGCACAGCTTATAAAGTTCCCATCAGTATGTAGTATTGATAGCTTTTCGAAAGGAAAGGTTGATTTAGTTGGATTCACAATAAGTGCACAAGGTGGATTGAATGGGAAGGCCATTAAAGATTTTGATATGGGAGCAACTTCATTATTATTTTGCGCAATAGAAAGAGAAGAGGAGGTAATTATACCTTCAGGAGATTTCGTATTTAGAGCAAATGATAAAATATATGTAATTGGTGAACATGGAAATATTGAAAAGTTCTTTAAAAAGCTTGGTAAATTCAATAAGAAAATTAATGATGTAACTATTATTGGTGGAGGAAGAATTACATACTATTTAACTAAAATAATAGACAAACTTGGTATTTCAACTAAAATAA
>JBOFQV010000248.1:0-4174 GCA_051650705.1 Clostridium sp. | reverse complement strand
GCGCATTTTTCTATGGTAATGAAAGTGTGTTAAGTTTAATTAAAGAAATCTTTAAAAATCTTAATTAAGGTATTTATTAACAGAAGAAAATATTGTATAATAGTCCCGTACAATAATTAGGAGGTATACTAATGGCATTTAGAGAAAAATTAAATTATTGGTTAGAATCAGAGATAATAAACGAAGAAACAAAGAATGAATTGAGAGAAATTCAAGATGAAAAAGAACTAGAGGATAGATTTTATAAGGAATTAGATTTTGGTACTGGGGGATTAAGAGGGATAATTGGTGCTGGGTCTAATAGAATGAATATATACACAGTTTCAAAGGCAACTCAAGGGTTTGCAAATTATTTAAATGAAAGCTTTAAAGATGGGGCTTCAGTTGCAATTGCATATGACTCAAGAAACATGTCAAAGGAATTTGCAAAGGCTGCTGCATTAAACCTTTGTGCAAATAACATTAAGGTTTATTTATATGAAGGGTTAAGACCAACTCCAGTATTATCTTTTGCTGTAAGACATTTAAATTGCACAGGTGGTATAGTAATTACTGCATCACACAATCCAAAGATATACAATGGATATAAGGTTTATGATGAATTTGGTGGTCAAGTAACTGATGACAAGGCTAATCAAATTATCACATGTGTTAACAACATAAAGGACTTCTCAGAAATGAAGTTAATGGATGAAGCTGTAGCTTTAGAAAAAGGATTATTAACTTACATTGGAGAAGAAGTTGATAAGGCATATATTGAAAGAGTTAAGGGATTAACTATAAGAAAGGACTTAGTTAATGAATGTGCTAAGGACTTAAAGATAGTATACACTCCAATACATGGTTCTGGAAATGTACCAGTTAGAAGAGTTTTAAATGAGCTTGGATATGAAAATGTATTAGTTGTTAAGGAACAAGAGCTTCCAGATGGAAACTTCCCAACTGCACCATACCCAAATCCAGAAGATCCAAAGGTATTTAAATTAGCTATGGAGCTTGCGGATAAGGAAAATGCAGATATAATCTTTGGAACAGACCCAGACTGTGATAGAATTGGGGTTGTTGTTAAGGAATCAAATGGAGAGTACAGAGTTTTAACTGGTAATCAAACAGGGCTATTATTAACTCATTATGTATTAAGTGCTCTTAAGGAAGAAAATAAATTACCTTCAAATGGAACTGTTATTAAGACAATAGTTACTACAGAAGGAGCAAGAGAAATCTGTAATGACTACAACATTGAAATACTTGATGTATTAACTGGATTTAAATACATTGGGGAAAAGATGAGAGAGTTTGAAGAAAGTGGTTCAAACACATATTTATTTGGATTTGAAGAAAGCTATGGATACTTAGCTGGAGATTTCGTAAGAGATAAGGATGCAGTTGTTGCTTCAATGCTTATTGCTGAAATGACTCTTTACTATAAGGAAAAGGGAATGTCATTATATGAAGCTTTAATTTCTCTTTATGATAAGTATGGATACTTTAAGGAAGATTTAGTATCTATCGAATTAAAGGGTAAAGAAGGGCAAGAAAAGATTGCTAGCTGCATAGATTCATTAAGAGATACAGAAATTAAGAGCGTTTCAGATGTTAACATTGTAACTAAGTATGATTACAAGTTAAGTGAAGAAACAACAGTTGCTACAGGAGAAAAGAAGGAAATTCTTTTACCTAAGTCAAATGTATTAAAATATATATTAGAAAATGGTTCATCTTTTGTTGTTAGACCATCAGGTACAGAGCCAAAGATGAAGGTTTACCTAGCAGTTAAGGGTAATAGCTTAACTGGTGCAGAGGAAGATATGGCTGCATATAAGGAAGCTGTAATGCAAATTATTAACGAAAAGTTGAATTAATCTTTAAATATTGCTATCATCATAAGATGATAGCAATATTATTATAATTAAACGGCGGTGAAGAGATGAACTACGAAGTATTATTTAAAGAAAAACTAAGCAAAATGTTATTTTTAGAAATAGAGAAGGAAGGGTTCTTAAAATCTATTGGTGCAAATAAGGAAATAACATTAGAAAATAAGGATTTATACATACCAATATCATCAGCATATATTGCAAGTAATATGGGGGAAGAAATTAAAATTAAAAATCTTCCTATTTATTATTTTGTAGAAGGAATGTTAATTTCTCTTGGAATAGATAATAACTTAAGATTTTCAAATGATTACAAAAAGATATTAAGTGAAATTAACGATGTAGAAGGATGTGCAAGAGGGCTTGTAGCAAACAAGGTTAAAGCAAGTGATTTAACTGAAGCGTACATTATTTTGAAAGGATTATGTGAATTTAAGGAGAATAAAGAATATATAGAGAAGCTATTATTAGTTGGAAATGTAATTAGAGAAGAAGAAAAGAGTTTTAACGAAATGTTCTTAAAGGATATTGAAGAAATTCTTTCATTAAATCCAGGAATTCAAGATGGGTACCTTTATAAGTCATTAATTCTTCAAGATAAAAATGATTTTGAAGGAGCAAAGGTTGCCATTAATGAGTACATTAACAAGGGTGGAGAGGTTACAAAGGAAATTCAAAACATAATAAACAACATAAATAATGTTACTACTTATGAAAAAGGAATTGAAATGTTAGAAAATTCTCCAGAGAAGGCACTTGGATTATTTCTATCATTATTAGATAATTTCGATGAAAATCCACTTATTTATTACTATATAGCCATTGCATATAGAAGACTTGAAAACTACGAAAAGGCTATCTATTATTTAAGAGAAAGCATAGAAAGAGAATCAGGGATTTTAGAAGTTGTTGTGGAACTTGGATTGAATTATGCATGTATAGGAATGTATGAAGAAGCTATTACCTACTTTAAAAAGGCTTTTGAGGCTTCAAGAGATGTGGAGATTTGCACAAATATTGTAATGTGTTATTTAAATCTTGGAAATGACGTAGATGCAAAGAAGCATTTAGAAATTGCTAAAAAATTAAATTCAGAGGATGAAATAGTAAAACAATTAGACAATATGATGAAGTAAAAAAGGAAGAAAAAATGAGTAAATATATTAATATTTTAGAATATAAGGTTTTTTCATCATCAATGAGTGAGTGTATTGATGAGATTTTTAATAAGGAAAAGACTAATGTTGTTTCAGGTAATCCAGAGATACTTTATCAAGGATTACATAATGAAAGTCTTAAGCAAAGCTTTATGATGGAGAGTTCTGTAATTATTCCGGATGGAGTAGGAACTCAAATAAGTGCGAAGATTTTAAAAACTCCAGTTAAGGAAAAGATTGCTGGAATTGAATGTATGGATGAAATTTTGAAAAGATGTGAAAAAGAAGGTAAGGGTGTTTACTTCTTAGGAGCTAAGGAGGAGGTTATCTCTTTAGCTGTTAAGAATATAAAAGAAAAGTATAAGAACTTAAATGTTGTGGGATATAGAAATGGATACTTTAGTGAAGAGGAAAAGGAAGGGGTTATAGAAAATGTTGTTGAAGCAAACCCTTATGCAATTTTTGTAGGTCTTGGATGTCCTAGACAAGAAAACTTCATTTTAAGTATTATGGATAGGGTAAATACTAAGATTTTCATGGGTGTTGGAGGAAGCTTTGATGTAGTTTCTGGCACACTTAAAAGAGCGCCTAAATGGATGATTGCTTTAGGGCTTGAATGGGTTTATAGGGTTTATAATGAGCCTTTTAGAATTAAGAGGCTTGGCTCTATTCCAAAGTTTATTTGGATAGTGTTTAAAAATAGGAGAAAGAATAGTTATGAAAAGTAATAAGCTGTTAGAGTGGAGGAGAGTAGATGAAAGGGAATGTATTAAATAAATTTTTCTTTTTATACTTATGTTTAGTACCATTAATTCCACAAGAATTAAATGATAGATTTATGATAATGGATTTATCATTGGTGCTTATTCTATGTATTTATTTAGTGAAAAATTTAATAGATAAAGATTTGAGAGATAAATTATTTGGAAAGATAGTTAGCTTTCTTTTAGATAAAACAGTATTAACAATGATAATTACATTAGCTGTAATGATGTTTTCTATTGTAGTTGCACAGGATAAGGTAATTGTAATTAAAGAGGCAATTAGATTCGGAACATACATTGCATTAATGTTTTATATAATAAATGATTTGCCTATTAAGGAGAATTATGAGTATTTTGTTAATACATTATATTTTCC
>JBOFQV010000247.1:0-22272 GCA_051650705.1 Clostridium sp. | reverse complement strand
TCATTCGTAAAATTCCCTTCTTTATAGGTTGCCTTAAATTTAAGGTTATCCCAAACGATAAATTCTCCTTCATTAAACTCTTTATTTGAACTTATAATATTACTACATAATTCATAAACAAAGATATATAAAATATAGCTATCTACTCTTGAGTTCATAAGTTCAATATTGTGAAAACCTAGCTTGTCCATTCCAACTGTATAAATATCCTCTTTAAAACTACTATTCATCCTAAACCTAATATCTATCCATAACTCAATTGGTAATTTATCTATATTTGTATTCATATTTATACATTTTTGATAAAACTCTTCGGAATCTCTAATCATTTTAGTATTATACCAAAAAACTCCAATAGTATTGTTTTGTTCAATAATTCCTGATATAGCTTTACTTAATAAAATACTCTTTTTTAACGGATTTGAGTTTACCCCTCCATTAATTGATATTATTAAATGCGCCTTATGCCCTTTAAGCTTTTCCTTTGCCTTTTCAAAATACCAAGCCCTATGAAAACTATCCTCTAGTTCACTCCACTCAATAGAGTTAGGCATCAATGTTATAATAACTTGACTATCTTGCAAATCAAAAGTCCCTATATCTTCTTTCCAATTATTTATAAAAATTCTTTCACCATACTTATTCTCTAAAAACTCCTTTATTTTATCTTTACTTGGAAGTTCCCATTTTTTTAAAGCAATTAAAGCTATTACAGGTAAATCAAAATTTCTAGTATGAATATTGTTACTTTTATTAGTTTTATTAAATATTTTTTTTATTAATTCCCTCCACATAACTTCCTCCTATACAATTAATGTATTGTGTAAAGTTATTTTGTATTCCTATTTTTTAACATTTGAATATTTTATTAACTTGGTTTATAATTATTTCTTTAAGAAGGAGGTCATTCAATGGAAAATCAAAGAGATTGGTATTTTGACAATCTTAAGGGGTTTTTAATATTAACTGTTATCATTGGTAACTCCTTAGAGCTTGTAAATCCACAATCAGTGGATATTCATTACTTTATACTATTCTTATATATGTTTCATATGCCACTGTTTACATTTGTATCAGGGTATTTTTGCATGAAAAGTAAAAGAAGCACAAAGCATAAAGTCATACACACATTTAAGCTCTATTGTTTTGCACAACTATTTTACATAATACTAAATAAATATTTCTTAGGAAGCTATGATTTAAAACCTGAGCTTTTAGCCCCTCAATGGACTCTATGGTATTTACTTTCTTTAACTTGTTGGTATATACTTTCTGATTACATTGAAGATAAAAAGAAGTGGTTATTTTATTCTATAATAGTATCACTTATTTTAGGCTTTGATGGTAGTATTGGTACAATATCAAGTACCTCAAGAACCGTATTCTTCCTTCCATTCTTCATTGGGGGAATGATGTTTAAGAAGGAACAGCTTGAATTTCTAAAAAAACATATTTTCAAATTTGGAATTTCAACAATTATAGTTTTAGTAGTTCTAAAGCTTATTTCTCATGATACTCCAGTTGAATTATTATTTGAATATGCAAGATACAATTGGTTTTTTGACAGTAGTACTTTCCCATTCTTTGTTAGAGTATTCCACTATATTGGAGCATTCTTTATAGGTGCTGTTATACTATGTGCTAATACAAATAAAAAAACACCACTTAGCATACTAGGTAAATATTCTCTACTATTATATTTAACACACAGTGGAGTATCAAAAATTTATGTAAATTTGAATATACTTAAGTATTCTAATCTCGTAAATTTAATTATCTCTGAAGCAATAATTGTTTTAACAACTATTGCAATTAGCATATCATATGTTAAACTGAAGGAATTATACTTAAAGAAAAAGGTGCATTAAAATGCACCTTTTTATAATGTATTAAGCCAATTCAAAAGGCTTATTGATATATTTAATGCAATAGGAGCTATAAATACAGTCATTAAACCTGCAACCCCTATTGATAGCGAACTCATTGCTCCCTCTGTTTCCCCAAGTTCTAAAGCTTTTGATGTTCCAACAGCATGAGATGCTGTTCCAATAGAAATACCAACCGCCATATTATTTCTTATTCTTAAAACCTTACAAACTGTAGGTCCAATTACCGCACCAATAATCCCTGAAAGTATTATTGCAAGAACAGTAATAGGTACAATCCCTTCTAATCCCTTTGTAATCTCAATCCCAATAGGAGTTGTTACAGACTTTGAAATTAGAGATTTTATAATCGCTTCATCTAGTCCAAATAATTTGGAAAATCCGACTACTGATACTATTCCAACAAATGATCCCACAAATATGCCAACCAAAATTGAAACTGCATTTTTCTTAAAAAGCTCTAGTTGCTTATATAAAGGTACCGCCAACACAACAGTTGCTGGCCCTAAAAACATATTAATAAACTTTCCACCCTCATTATATTTCTCAAAATCCACATTAAATACTAATAGAAAGGAAATTACTATAATAATAGCAATTAATAATGGATTAAATAATGGTATTCTTGTTTTTTTATTTATATAAAGTCCTATTTCAAAAGCAACTAATGATAAAATAATTCCAAAAAACAAATTATTAGTTAAGGCCTCCATTATTTTTCCTCCTTCATTTTTCTATTTGCTATAAATTGAACTACATGTCCAGTTACACCAATAATTATTATAGTTGTTATTATACATATCAAAGTAATTTGCACTCCATTTTCTTTTATAATTCCCATAGAAGTCATTAATCCTACTCCAGCTGGAATGAAGAAAAATGCTAAATGACTTAAGAAAAAATTAGTAATTGTCTCAACTTGTTCAACTTTTATAACCTTAAAAATTAACAAAAATAAAAGAATAAGCATTCCTAATATATTTCCTGGTACAGGTAAATTAAATTGTTTTGAAACTATTTCACCTAATATATATATACCAATTATAATAATTCCTTCTCTAAAAAGTTTCATCAATCAGTCCTCCTCAAAAATGCTATATCATAACTTTATCACTATTTATTATTTATGTAAAATTATTATTTAGCCATTTTATACACTTTAAACAGCACAATCTCTTTATTTACTCCATTCTAGCTTAATTAATATTTTATACATTACTTAGTCATAAAAAAAATTGCACACTACTTGTGTGCAACCTTTTTCTCAATTATTGCTACTATTTCATACATCAAAAATGCAATAATTGATAGAATAACTATACTCATCATAACCATATCCAACTGAGATATTTGTCCTCCATAAACAATTAAGAAACCAAGACCCTCTCTAGCAACTAAAAACTCTCCCATTATAACTCCAACCCAAGAAAGACCAACATTTATTTTTAATGCTGAAATTAATAATGGAACTGAGTAAGGGAAAATAAGATATCTTAATATTTGAAGCTTTGATGCTTGAAATGTCTTCATTAGCATATATTTATCCTTATCAACCTCATTAAAACCTGTTAAAACACTAATTATTGTGGTTACTAAAGATATTAATAAAGCAATTACCACTATTGCTGTTGTTCCATTTCCAACCCAAAATATAATTATTGGAGCTAAAGCCACCTTTGGCAATGCATTTAAAACAACTAAATATGGATCTAAAACTTTATTTACAGATGGGAACCACCAAAGAATTACAGCTATTAAAGTTCCTAATATTGTTCCTAAGGAAAATCCAATAATAGTTTCATAACAGGTAACCCAAGTATGCCTTAACAGTGTTCCTTCATCATAAAAATTCATAAAACTTTTCCATATTCTCGATGGAGAGGATGTTAAAAATGGATCTACCCATTTTAAATCTGCTGCAATTTCCCAAAGTCCAATAAACAATATTAAAATTGCTATTCTTGACAATGCAATAATAGCCTTTTTCCTCTTTAGTTCTTTTAAATATTTTTTATGCTCATTACTTATCATCTTCATTTAACTCCTTCCATAAGATATTAAAATACGGAACAAATTCCTTTTCTGATCTCTTCTTAAAAGGTGTTAAATCTTTATTGTCAAAATCAATGTCTAATTCTCTTTGTATAATTGACGGCCTTTTACTTAATACTAATATCCTTTTTGATGTTGAAATGGCCTCTGCTATATCATGAGTTACCATTAAAGCAGTTTTTTTCTCATGCTTTATAATAGAATAAACCTCATCACATACATTAAGTCTTGTTTGATAATCTAAAGCTGAAAAAGGCTCATCTAAAAAAAGTATTTCTGGATTTAAAGCCAAAGTCCTAATTAATGCAACTCTTTGTCTCATTCCACCAGATAACTCTGTTGGATAATGATTTTTAAACTTATATAAATCATAATCCTTTAATAGCTTATCTACTCTATCTAGATTTTCCTTTGTTGCAGTGTGTTTTATCTTTAACCCTAAGATTACATTTTGCCACACCGTTGCCCAATCAAATAAATGATCCTTTTGAAACATATACCCTATTTTATCAAGATTTTTATGAATGTCTTCTCCCCTGTAAAAAATTTCACCTTGAGAAGGTTTTATTAACCCTGATATTATATTTAAAAGAGTTGATTTTCCACATCCTGAAGGACCTAGTATACTTACAAATTCATTTTCATTAACATGAAAAGAAACCTCTTTAATTGCTTCTGTTTCCCCTTTTTGAGAATGATAATTCATCATTACATTATTAATAGTTAATAAATTCAATTTTATCACCACTTTATATTAGTGTTACTTTTCTTTTACTACTTCTTCAGCATAAGATGTCTCAACTACTTTATTAAATTCTGGTCTAGTAGGAATAAGCTTAGAATCATAGGATTGAATTATATCCATTAATCTATTTAAGCTTTCTTCCTTAACTACTGGTGTTTTTGCATATGCATCTATTTTTTTATAATTATTAATAACATTGATTAATATTTGCTTATCTGTTCCTGGGAAGAATGATGAAACCACATCTGCAACCTCTTCACTACTATGAGTATCTACCCATTGTTGCCCCTTATAAATTGCTTTTGTAAAAGCTTTAATAACCTCTGGATTATCCTTCATATAAGATTGAGTTGCCATAAAGCAAGTATAAGGTAAATCCCCTGCTGATTCTCCTATTGATGCAACAATTTTTCCGCCTCCATCTTTTTCAAGCATAGATGCTGTTGGTTCAAATAATGCAACATAATCTGCTGTTCCGGCTTTAAATGCACCAGCTGTTGCTGTAAAATCAATATTTGTTACCATCTTTACATCAACTTTTGGAGTTAATCCTCTATTTCTCATTACATATTCTAATGCCATTTCAGGAACTCCACCTGGTCTTCCACCAATTACTTCTTTCTCTCTTAAGTTTTCCCATGTAAAATTCTCTTCTGTTGTTCTTCCAACTAAAAATGAACCATCTCTTTGAGTAAGTTGTGCAAATACCTTAGGATAGTCCTCTCTTCCTTGATTATAAATATAAATAACTTGTTCTGGCCCACAAAATCCAATATCAGCATTTTTACTTAATACATTTTGCATTACCTTATCAGCACCTTGTCCTGTTGATAAATCAATCTCTAGTCCCTCTTCTTTAAAGAACCCTTCATTTATTGCAACATACATTGGTGCATAGAAAACTGAACGAACAACTTCATTTAGCCTTACTTTAGTTAAACCTTTATTTTCTTCTTCCTTACCACAACTAATTAATCCAAAACTTACAGAGAATAACATAACTAAAAGTAAAGCTAATTTTGAGTACTTTTTCATTATTAACCTCTTCAAAAATTATTTTGTTATATTCTATGGTAGTAATAAAAAAAGTTCTACTAAAATAGCTTTTTTAATAATATTAATTAATAAAAATGGATATCTCTAAAATGAGACATCCTAAAATTTATCCTTGGCTATAAACCTTTCTTACATTCATTAATCTTTTGTTAAGTTCACTAATATTATTATTTCTAAATACTTTATTTGTACTATTTATAGTATATGACTCAAGCTTAGTCATAAATTCTTTTGGTTCAATTTCTCTTTCATAAACAAGCTTTAATCCCTTTTCCCATGATGCTGTAAGTGTAGGGTTTAATAAACTTGGTATTGATATATCTATTACCTCAAATATCATTTCACCAAATTGAGTTGGTGTTAAAACCTGAGTTTTCTTATTTGATTGAATATATCCAATGTTAATTAGCTTTTTAAGAATTTCTGCTCTTGTTGCTGATGTACCAATTCCTGCACCCTTAATATGCTCTCTAAGTTCTTCATCCTCAATCAATTTACCTGCATTCTCCATAGCAATTATTATAGAACCTGTTGTAAATCTTTTAGGTGGAGATGTTTCACCCTCCTTTAGATTTAAGTCTCTAAGCTTTATTGTTTCATTCTTTTTCAAATCCTTAGGGAAACTATTTTCTTCTTCCTCTTTTTCCCCCTGTAGTATATCTAAAAAACCTCTATCAATACATACCTTATTAGTTGTATAGAAGAATTCCTCACCAAGTGTGATAGTAAGTGCTATTTTATTAAACTGTGCTTTTGGATAAAAAATAGCAATAAATCTTCTTAAAATTAAGGAGTATATCTTTCTTTCCTTCTCATTTAATGTGGTGATTGCTCCTCCACCTTCTCCTGTTGGTATAATAGCATAGTGATCTGTAATCTTAGAGTCATCAACATATTTACTTTTTAGTAACGTCTTACTCCAGTTGTTTTTCACTATATTTTGAACAGCAGAATTAAGTTCCTGCCCTATTTGAAGCTTTAATAATTTATTTAATGTGCTATTAATTCCTTTTGCAACTGCCGTAGACAATACTCTTGCATCTGTTCTTGGATATGTAACCATCTTTTTTTCATAAAGACTTTGCACATGTTGAAGTGTTTCATCAGGACTAATTTTCATCTTTTTACTACATTCATTTTGCAGCTCTGCAAGATTAAATAAAAGAGGGGCATTTTTATTCTCTTTACTCTTCTTTAACTCAACTATTTTACCCTCTTCAAATTGTGATAACTCATTTATTAAGCTTTCCGCATCTTCTTTTTTCTTAAATCCACCTTCATTATAAAGCTTTGGTGATTCAAAATATTTAGAGTTCTCTAAAGCCTTCCATTCACAATTAATATCCTCATCCTTACCATCCCTATAAAAGCCTCCAGAGATTTTATAAAAGGATGTTTTCTTAAAATCTCTTACTTCTCTTTCTCTTTGTACAACCATCCCAAGAACACAACTCATAACTCTACCAACAGCAACAACTGAATTTTTATCCCTGCTTAGTATATTAGTAATTGAACGTCCATAAGTTAAGGTTAAAAGTCTTGAAAAATTTATTCCTATAATGTAGTCTTCCTTAGCTCTTAAATATGCCGAATGTGCTAAAGAGTCATACTCCTTAAGTGGTTTTGCTTCCTTTATACCTCTTTTTATTTCCTCTTCTGTTTGAGAGTCTATCCAAACTCTTAGTTTTTCCTTATTTGGATTCCCAGCTAAATCATCAACTAATCTATATATATATTCCCCTTCTCTCCCAGAGTCAGTACAAACATATATTTTATCAATATCATTTCTAGTTAATAAATTCTTTACCACATTAAACTGTGTTGATGCAGAACTTATTACTTCATATTTATACTCTTTAGGTAAAAATGGTAAATCTCTTAAATTCCAATACTTTAATTTATCATCATAGCTTTCTGGATAACACATGGTTACCATATGACCAACACACCATGTAAATACTGAATTCTCCCCTTCAATAAATCCATTCCCTCTTTTTTTCACATCTACTTTTAATAACTTAACAAAATCCATTGCTACAGAAGGTTTTTCTGCCACAAACAATACTTTTCCCATAATATTTTCCTTTCTTAAAGAAAATAAACCCTCAAGTTTTGAGGGTTCATTTAAATTATACTACGAAAATATAAAATTTCCAAATGATAAATTACTACATTTCATTAAACATCCAAACAACAAAGTTTAAAAACCCTGCATAAATAATCCATGCAATATAAGGTATAAGTAAAATACCTGCCACTTTATCTATTTTTAAAAATTGTATAAATGTTATTATTATAAAAATAAATAATACTACAAGCAAAATAAATGAAAGTCCATATAACCTAAATGAAAAGAAAACTATTGGCCATAGGAAATTTAATAAAAGTTGTAGTAAATAAAAGAACAATGATGAGCCTACATCTTTTCCTTCATCTCTTATCATATAAATTCTATAGCTTGCTATTCCCATTAATATGTATAGAATTGGCCATACAACACCAAAAATCCAAGATGGTGGAGCTAATAAAGGAATAGTTAACTTTGAATATATTAATACAGTATTTTTAGTAAGTAATCCTATTAATGCTCCTCCACCTAATGGTATTAATATTGAAATAATAAATGGTAAAAGCTTAAATTTACCATTAACCTTAAATATATTTATCATATTTCACCTCATATTATTATTACTCTCTATAATAATATGAGATATATTATTAATTATGCTAAATATATATATCTGAAAACTCTATATCTACCTTTTCTTCTAATGCATTCATTTCCATAACTTCTGAATAGATTATATCTGTGCTACTATATTTTATTGGAATAGTTATTATAAATTCATTTTCTCCATCCTTACTTGTTCTAAGCTCTAAAGTTCCATTATTAAGTTTAATTAATTCATTAACCAAATATAAACCCAATCCACTTCCCTCTTTAGCTCTACTTAATGAAGAATCTGACTTAGTAAACTTTTGAAATATATATGGATGGGCCTCAAGTGGGATTAATGAGCCATCATTTTTAAGTGAAATCTTCACCTCATCACCCTTGGTATATATATTTATATAAATCTTCCCTCCAACATTTCCATACTTAATGCTATTTGATAAAAGATTAAGTATTACTCTTTCAATCATAACTTTGTCAAATTTTGTATAAATCTCCTCTTCTTCTGCATCAAATATTAAAGTACCCTCTATTTTATTTATATATTTTATTGATGCTTGAGCTATATTTTCTACTACTTCTACAATGTTATATGTTTTATAATCTGGCTTCATATACCCCTCATCAATCTTATTAGTATCTATAAAATTATTAACAGTTCTAATTAATCTCAGACAATTTTGCTTAATTGTACTATTATTCTTTTCTACCATTTCATAATTTTTATCTCTTACATAAATTTCTTTAAGTTGAAGTGCTGAATATATTACATTAACTGGTGTTCTAAGTTCATGAGATATGTTGGTGTAAAAATCTTCCTTTAAGTCCTTTTCTTTCATTAGTTCTTCATATTTTTTTCTTTGTTCTATTTCATTTGAAATATCAGTAACATTCTTAATAAAAATAATGTGATTTAAATTATCAGCTTTTACAATATAAATCTCATATTCTGCATTATCAACCTTTATTCCCTTATATATTAATGCCTTTCCTTCTTTTAAAGAAAAAATTCTTGAATTTATAATATCTTTTCTATACTCTTTTTCATCTCTAACTATCCTCATTAAAATCATATCTATAACTTTATCTAAATCCTTACCTAATAAGCACTGCTTTTCTCCCAATTTAAGTAAGTCCTCGGTTGCTCTATTTGTATATACAACCTTATTTAAATACAACAATATTATTCCATCATTAAACTTAGATAACATTTCATTATAGTTTTTTTCACTTTTATTTAGGGAGGCAAGATGTTCACTTAAAATATTATTTTTTAAGCTTAGTTCTTTATTTACAAGCTCTTGAGTATGCTTAATCCTCTCTAAATCTAATTTCATGTCTTCATATGCTTGGCTCAACAAATGTTCTATAGTGCCTTCATAGAGTATAAAATATCCACAATACTTTAATATATCTGAGTAGAACTTTAAAGATTCTGTGTTATATCCATTTATCATCATTGTCAACTGAGAGAAAAATATAAACATTAAATATACATAAATATGCCATCTATTAACTTTTAATACAAAATTTCTACTTTCTCTTGTTAAGCTTATTGATATTGATAATAATATTAAGAAATAAAACATATTATTTTGATAAAAATATACCATTTTATTCATTATGTTATTATTATAAACCAATCCACTAACCCCTAAAATCGTAATTACACAAAGAAAATAAGAAAATATTGAATGTATTAAGCTTGAATTTCTTTTTGATAATAAGTAGGGCAAAATTATAATTAAATATTCTAAATAAAATTGAGCATTAGTCAATATCCCTTCAATAACATCATAAGAAATATAATTCAAGTATACATACTCTATTATTATAAATAAAAATTCTAAGCAACTTAAAAATATAAATCCTATCCCAATACTTCTATAATAAATTCCTGAATTTTCTTTTCTTATAAAAGCTATTACTCCTATTGAAGCACCGATACTTCCACATAGTAAATCCATTAATTTATTTACAACATATTCATTTCCATAACGTTGTGATAAAAACAATACAGAAATTATCATCGGAAATGAACACCATAAAAATATTCTACTTTTTTGGGTTATACTTAATTTACTAATTGATATTTGCATTTATTTTCTCCCTTGTATCTTCACATACATCAAAAAACATTTGTATTTTAGTCCCTACCCCAATTTTACTATCAATTTTAATTTTACCATTTTGTAGTTCTACAAACTTTTTAACTACAAACAATCCAATTCCTGTTCCTGTTACTCTATTCCCTTCTTCACGTTGCATTGAATATCTCTCAAATGCCACTTTTAAAAAGAACTTGTCCATTCCTACACCATTATCTCTTATTTCTATTTTAACCTGTTCATTCTCTTCCTCAACTGTAACTTGTATTTCCCCATTTTCACCTGTAAACTTTATTGAGTTAGATAATAAATTTGTAATTATTCTACTAATAAACTCTTCGTCCAAATTAGAGAAAACCTCATCTCTATTTGTATCAAAAATCAAATCTATATTTTGCATTTTTGCATAATCAACTAATGCAGCTACATTATTTTCTACTACTTGCACCACATTAATCCTTCTTAGCTGTGGTGTCATATAATTAGAATCCATTGTATTACTATCAAGAAGATTATTTGTTAATGATATTAATGCCTTACA
The DNA here is from genome assembly GCA_051650705.1 of Clostridium sp. GTDB lineage: Bacteria > Bacillota > Clostridia > Clostridiales > Clostridiaceae > Clostridium. Next base: position 11,210 of record JBOFQV010000247.1, on the reverse strand, counting down.
ATTTTGCTTAGATACAAAGTTGTATTTATTCATTTCTTCTATTTTTTCATTTTCAATTAAATATTTTTCAACCTGCATTGCAGAATAAATTACATTTATAGGTGTTTTTAAATCATGAGTAATATTAGCTAAAAACTCTCTTTTAATTTTTTCCTCTAATAATTCTTTATTGATTTTTTCTTTCATTCCTTCAATACTTCTTTTTTCCGTACTATCATAAACCAACAATATTTTTTGTGTTTCCTTACTACTTGAATCTATTGTTTCTATTTCAAAATATCTTTTTTTATCATTTATAACAGAGCTACCACTATAAATAATTCCTCTTTCCTTACTAAATACTCCTTCGTTAATATTAATAATACTATCAAACTTCTTATTAACTATATCTTTTATGCTATTTAGTTCAAATAATTCTATAAAACTTCTATTGGCAAAAATAATTCTATTATTAATTTTATTTATTATTAATATTGGCATAGGTATTTCACTTAAAAACAATTGAAACATCTTTTCTCTTCTTCTAATAATAATTTGAGATTTCTCTAATATTTTATTACTTATTATTATCTCTTTATTTATTTTATTTAATTTTTCATTTTCCTCATATAAATTCTTGAATAAAATTTTATATGGATCATTTATTAACTTATTAATAATTCCACTAATTAAAATACCAAATCCCAAAATAAAAATTAAATAAAGTTTTATTAAATAGTGCTTACCATATCCAAAAACAATTCCTTCCATTTGAATAATAGAATTGAAGAAAAAAATAATTAAAGCGAATTTAAAATAATTTATTCTTCCATCCTTTATGAGTCTATATTTTCTCATAAAATATAAATATAATGAAATAATAATTAGTTGATAAAAAATACTAAATCCCATACAATTATGAATTTCATTTATCACTATCATTATAGTCACTTGAGTAATGATAATTATTTTATATTTATTTAAGCTACTTTTCCTTTCTAAGTAAGAAATAGGAATTCCTAATAATAAAAAATATATAGTCGGAATAAAATTTCCACCCTCGCCACTACATATTTGATTAGCCCTTAGTGAATTTATAATATTTATATCCTCAGCTAAGAAAGAAATTACACTAATTGTTATTAAAAACACATAACTATATATAAACACTTGAAAAAATTCACCCTTATACATTTCTCTAGTTGATAGTGTTATTAAAATCACAGAAAATGTTGTTATTATAAAAAATATATTAATTAAAGCATTGGTTAATTTATAATCAAAGTTGTATGAAAAAAGTACTGCCACAATAATTATTAATATAAATATTATTGAGTTAATAAACGCCTTCTTCTCTTCATACATAACTTCTATACATTCTTCACAGTCCCCCAAAATTCTCACCTCTATTACATTTTACCTTATTTATTGCTATTTGTGAATATTTTCTATTTACCCCAATTAATACTCAAATTATTAATTGTAAAATATACAATAATATACCCTCCTATATAAGCAGTTAAAACATTAAAACTGCTTCTACAAGAGGGTAACTTCAATAAATCATTTGACTTTATTTCTATTCTATTAATGTTATTTCATCTTTACCTGCTATACATTTTCCATAAGTAATATTGATTTTATTATTTTCATCTAGATTAGTAAATATTATTGGAGTTATTATTGAAGGTACTTTGTTTTTTATTTTATTAAAATCTACTTCTAACAACTTTTGTCCCTTACTTATTTTATCTCCACTCTTAACAAAGGAGTTAAATCCTTCACCATTTAAAGAAACTGTATCCATTCCAACATGAATTAAAATCTCTACTCCATTATCACTTGTAATTCCAATAGCATGCTTCGTACCAAATATAGTTGTTATTTCCCCATCAACTGGTGATACTACTATTCCGTCAGTTGGGTCTATAGCAAAACCTTCTCCCATCATTTTTTCTGCAAAAATCTTATCTGGTACATCCTTTAGTTCAATAACCTTTCCTGTTAGAGGGGCAACTATACTTTCTCTTAGTCCTTTATTTTTATTTCCAACTGACTTATTCTCTTCTTGAATAGGCTCTACAGGTACATCCTTACCAGCTATAATATCTTTTATTTGTCCCTTTAATATATCTGATTTAGGCCCAAAGATGGCTTGAATGTTGTTTCCAACTTCCATTACCCCAGATGCTCCAAGTTTTTTTAATTCATCTTTATCAACCTTAGAATTATCATTTACTATTACTCTTAATCTTGTAATACATGCATCAAGATTAGAAATATTTCTTTTTCCACCTAAAGCTTCTAAAACTGAGGATGCAAGAGCTGCTCCATCTTTTCCACTATTAGAGAATTTACCTGTATCCTCTTCTCTTCCTGGTGTCATTAAATTAAACTTCCTAATAAAAAATCTAAAACCAAAATAGTATACAATAGCAAAACAAAGTCCAACTATAATTACAAGCCACCATCTAGTTTTATTTGGAATTATACCAAATAAAATAAAATCTATTATTCCACCTGAAAATGTCATTCCAACTTTTACATTTAATATTTGCATTATCATAAAAGATAACCCTGCAAAGAAACAGTGAATTCCAAATAAAACAGGGGCAACAAATAGGAATGAAAATTCAAGTGGTTCTGTAATACCTGTTAAAAATGATGTTAATGCAGCAGAACCCATAATACCGGCTACCAGTTTCTTTTTCTCTGGCTTTGCTTCTTGATAAATTGCAAGTGCTGCCGCTGGTAATCCAAACATCATAAAAGGAAATTTCCCTGTCATAAATGTTCCTGCTGTAAATTCAACCCCATCCTTTAATTGTGCAAAAAATATATTTTGATCACCCATTACAAGCTGACCAACTTTATCGTAATATTCTCCAAATTGGTACCAAAATGGATTATACCAAATATGATGTAATCCAAATGGTATTAAAGCTCTTTCTATCGTTCCAAATAAAAAAGCAGATAATGTTTGATTTGCATCAATCATACTTCTTGAAAAAGTAAATAGACCATTTTGTATTGGTGGCCAAATAAAAGTCATTATGATTCCTAATATTAAAGCTGATGCAGCTGTTACAATTGGTACAAATCTTTTACCTGCAAAAAAACCTAAATACGGTGGTAATTCTATATTGAAGAATTTATTATACATTAAGGAGGCAAGAAGCCCAACTATAATTCCCCCAAACACGCCTGTTTGCAATGTAGGAATACCTAATATATTTGCATACATAGGATCTCCTAACATATCTTGAGTTACTCCAATGAATTTCCCCATAGCTACATTCATTATTAAAAATCCAACAATGGCAGCAAGCCCTGCTGCTCCATCCCCGTCAGATAATCCAACTGCAACTCCAACAGCAAACAGTAATGCTAAATTGTCAAATACAATTCCACCACTTTGCTCCATAACACTTGCAAACAATTGGAATCCATCAGCTCTTAAAAATGGAACCTTATCTAAAAAGGCACTATTCATAAATAGGTTTCCAAAAGCTAGAAGCATTCCTGCTGCTGGAAGTATTGCAACTGGTAACATTAGTGCTTTTCCTACTCTCTGTAGAACACCAAATATCTTTTTACCCATATTCCTCATTTCCTTTCTTCTTAAGTTAATCAGAATTATTATTCCACTTTTAGAAGAAAGTATGCTAAGGAAATGTTAATACATTATTAGCTAGTGACCTATTAACCCACTTTCCTTTATCTTTTCTTTAAAATATCCGCTTCTTTCATTTATTATTTTCTTTAAGCTTATTCCTAAAATAATAAAGACTAAACCATATAATGATAATATTGTTGTATTGTATATAAGAAGCTCCTTAACAACACCTGCAGTAGCTTCTCTCATTATTCCTATTCCATATGTGAAAGGTAATAAAGGGTGAATTATTTGGAAGAATTCTGGCATTACTTCAACAGGGAAAGTTCCTCCTGATGAAGATATTTGTAAAACTAGTAATATAACTCCCAAAGCCTTTCCTACATTTCCAAAGATTGAAACTAATGTATATATAATTATCATAAATATTATACTTATCAAACAGGATGATAACACAAACAATACCGGTTCCTTAACATATGCTTTTAATATTAAAATATCCCCTAAGCTTGTTACTAATCCTTGTAATATTGCTATATTTATAAACGTAAGCATTTTTCCAAAGTATTTTTGAATTGATGTATACTCTACTTCTCCATGTACAGTTTCTACAGATAATAAAGAAACTAATATTAATGCCCCAACCCATAAAGCTAATGTTGTAAAAAATGGAGACATTGCAGAACCATAATTAGGAATATGGAATAAGATTTCTTCTTCAACATCTATAGGGCTAGATAAGAAAACTCCACCCTCTTCTGGATTTAGCCCTAACAATGTTTCAAGCTGTTCTATATCCCCTTTTTCTTGTAATCCTCTTATTTTATCTGAATATTTTTTAATACTTTCTTTTATACCTGGCATATCTTTAAGGAGTTTATCTAATGTTTCATCACCAATCTTTGTCCCCTCATCAATTGTATTTAAAACCTTTTTAATTGAAGGTATAGTTTCTTGAGTTTCAGTGAAAAACTCTTCTCCAACATTAAATATATTAATTCCATATTCAATAGATTTCTTTACAAATGGAGCTATTTTTGTATCATACCCATTATATAAATCTTCTACTTTCCCTTTTAAATTAGTAATACTATCTACTAATCTTTCTTTAACTTCTTGTAGATTTGCACTATCTATCTCTTCTATTCCTTTTGATAATACACCTTCTACTTCTTTAATTTTTGCATTTATATTAACTAAGTTATTTATTGCATTTTCAATATCTTTATTGTTCAATAATGAGTTTATTTTTTTTAAGGATTTAATAAGTCCATCCACTTGCCCTTGAATATTTACCACTTTTAATCGTATATCTTCTAATTTAGCTATAATCTTATCTTGGCTCTCTTCTGTATTAATTGAATTAATTTTATCTTCAATCTCAGTTAATCCATTTAATAAATTCTTAAAATCATTCTTAAGCTTTGTGTTTAATTCATCAGCAGATGTATTTACTGAACCTAGAATCCCTTGGCCATCTTTCATTATATTTATACCATCTACTGTTATATTCTCTAATTCTGGAATAAAGCCCTTTAGCTTTGATGTTATTTCTGAAACTGTATTTATTCCATCATTTCCATTCTTAATTAGATTTTCAATATTATCTATATTATTTTCTAAATAAAATACCCCATTAATAAGTTTATCAATTTTACTTTTTTCATTTATGAAATTAACTCCCACTTCTTTTGCAATAGCAAATATAGCACTATCTACAGTTTTTACAATTTCTCCATCAATTTCTTCTTTAATTGTACTAACACCCTTATCTGTTATTTTAGGCGCTACTGCATTACTTTTTTCATTTACAGTATAAACTAAAGTTGGCTTAATAATTTTACCTTCTAAAACACTAGATAAACTTTCTGTAAAATTACTTGGAATAAGAATACTTGCATAGTATTTTCCAAGCTTAACGCCACTTTCAGCCTCTTCCCTTGATATAAAATTCCAACCCATATCCTCATTATTTTCTAATTGTTCCTTTAGCATATTACCAATGTTTAATTCCTTATCCTTTATAATAACCCCATTATCCTCATTAATAATTGCTATATTAATTCCAGAGGTTTTCCCATATGGATCCCATGATGACTTTATATTAAACCATGCATATAATGGTGGTAATATAATAAGTCCCAAAACCACCACAAGCATTACCCAATTTGTAACTATTGCTCTTATATCCCTTTTGTAAATTTCAAATATTCTTCTCATGTACATTCCTCCTATGTTTCTCTTCTCTTTAGTTTACCCAAAAATTCAAAAAAGAGAGGATTAACCTCTCTTATTATTTGGTGCAGATAATGGGACTTGAACCCATACGAAAATTCTTTCGCTACCCCCTCAAGATAGTGCGTCTGCCATTCCGCCACATCTGCAAAGAATTGTTAAACATATTTTATACTAACTAGTACAAAAATACAACCCTTTTATTAAATTTTATTCATACAAAAATTTGTAAATACTGTAATTTGTATTCACTTTATCAACATACTTTTTTGTTTCACCAAATGGTATGTAGTCTAAGGTTTTACCGTCCTTAGAATAATTTTCATCCTTTAGCCATTTATTCACATTCCCTCTTCCCCCGTTATATGCAGCTATTGCCTCATCCCAGGTTCCAAACTCATCCTTTAAATTTCTTAAATACCAACATCCCATCTTTATATTTGTCTCTTCATCATAAAGACTTTCCTTAGTATAATTCTCTATTTTCATTTGAGATGCTATCCATTCCCCTGTACTTTCAGTTATTTGCATTAAACCAACTGCATTCTTATTAGAGCGTGCCTCCGGTTTAAATTTACTCTCTGTTTTCATAATAGATAAAACTAAAAGTGGATTCAAATCATATTCACTTGAATATTTATCTACATACTCCTTATGTTCATATGGAAAAGCATAGCTTTTAGCCAATGCTTTTCCTCCAATAATAAGTACAAATAGTGCTAAAACTACTGCTATGAATTTTTTCATGAAAGCCTCCTACTATAAATTTTGTACAAACTCTGTTAAGTCATCGATCTGCTTTTTAGTGTCTAATAAGCTTCCATCATTATCTATTATAATTTGTGCAAAATCCTTTTTTCTCTCCAAAGGCATTTGTGCATTTATTCTATTTAACGCTTCATTATTACTCAATTTATCTCTTAATTTTATTCTCTGAAGTTGAGTATTATGACTTGATGTCACTAAAATAACATAATCCATTTTTTCATGCAAATTATTTTCTATTAGAGTTGGTGCATCTAAGAAGATTATTTTTTCACCACACTTTTTATAATCATTTATTTCATCATCTATTTCTTTTAAAATATATGGCATTATAATTTCTTCATATTTTACTCTTTGCTTTGGAAATCTAAAAATATGGTTACCAAACTCTTTTCTTCTAAATTCACCTCTCCAATCAAAGAATCCTTCTCCAAAATCTCTTCTGATTCTATTAAGTATTTCAGGATATTTAACTAGAACATCTCTTGAAACATTATCAGCATCTATAACCTTATATCCTTTATCTAAAAGCATTTTGGTTATAGTGCTTTTACCTGTTCCAATTCCTCCTGTTAGCCCAAACTTAATCATTTTCTCTACTCCTTTTTCTACTTAGCTTCATACCATGTTTTTCCTGAGTGCATATCTACTTCAAGTGGAACATCAAGCTTTAAAACTTCCTCCATTTCCTTTTTCACTAATAAAGCTACCTTTTCATACTCATCTTTTTTAACATTTAAAATTAGTTCATCGTGAACCTGAAGAATCAATTTACTTTTTAATCCCTCTTCCTTCAATCTATCATAAACTCTTATCATAGCAATTTTAATTATATCTGCCGCACTTCCTTGTATTGGAGCATTCATTGCAAGCCTAGCTCCTAATGCTTTTACTATCTTGTTTGAACTTCTCATTTCTGGAATGTATCTTCTTCTATTTAAAATAGTTAAAACATATCCATCTTTTTTAGCCATATCTATTTGAGAATCTAAGAACTCTTGAATCTTTGGATATCTTTCCATGTATATCTCCATATATTCTCCAGCTTCTTTTTTAGTAATATTTAAATCTTGAGCTAAAGAAAAATCACTAATTCCATATACAATTCCAAAGTTTACTGCCTTTGCTCTACTTCTCATTAACGATGTAACTTCATCTAAAGGAACCTTAAACACCTCTGATGCTGTTTTTGTATGAATATCGCTATGCTCATTAAATGCATTTATCATATTTGCATCCTGAGCCATATTTGCAAGTACTCTTAATTCAATTTGAGAATAATCACATGACATTAAAATGTCATCCTCTTCAAATGGAATAAATACCTTTCTTATTGCTCTTCCCATTTCATATTTAATAGGAATGTTTTGAAGATTAGGCTCTGTACTTGATAACCTACCTGTTGAAGTTACGGTTTGATTTAAACTTGAATGAATACATCCATCCTTATCAATAACATTTTTTAATCCCTCAACATACGTGGAATTAATTTTAGTTATTTGTCTATAGTACATTATTTTAGGTATTATATCATGCTTATCCATTAATCTTTCTAATACTTCTGCATTTGTTGAATACCCTGTTTTTGTTTTCTTTATTACTGGAAGATCTAATTTTTCAAAAAGAATTTTGCCAAGTTGCTTTGGAGAATTTATGTTAAACTCCTCTTCTGATAATTCAAAGATTTCTTTTTGAGTTCTATCAATTTCTATTTTAAAATTCTCTCCAAGTTCATTTAGCACACCTTCATCAACATTAAATCCGTCTTTCTCCATTGAAGATAGTACAAATAATAGTGGATGCTCAACATCATAATATAATTCAGTCATATCCTCATTTTCTATTTGCTTTTTTAACTCTTTATATAATAATGGTAGCTTTTGAATTAATTTTTCATTATCATTTTTAATATCAATTCCAAGATAGTCACCCATCATATTTGGTAGTTCATACTTACCTGTTGACGAATTCAATAAATAAGCTGCAATTTCTGTATCAAATATAAATCCTTTTACTTCTATATTTAATTTAGATAATATTGTTACAAGCGCTTTACCATTATTAATAATTTTTTTAAGCTCGTGATTTTCAAAATATTCCTTTAAGAAATTGATACTTTCTTCATCCTTATTAAACTCATCCCAGATTAATGTATATATTTTCTCACCACTATTTATATATAGTGTATCTATTTCTATTTTAGAATAAATTGTTTCCTTTGATGTTGAATAAAACATAAAAGCATCTGATGTAATATTTTTAAAATCATTTCCATGAAGTATTTTTATGTTTTCAAAATTAGTCTCTTCTTCTATCTCCTCCTCAACTTCTACGAATTTATGTAAAGTTGATGACATTTGAAGCTTTAAGAACATCTTTGTTAACTTCTCTTTGTTGTATCCATCAAAATTTCTTATTTCATTAAAATCAAATTCAACCGGCATATCAACTATAATTGTAGCTAACTTTTTGCTAAATACACCTTGTTCACCATATTGAGTAAGATTTTCTTTTAATTTTTTACCACTAATATTTTCAATATTATTTAGTACTTCCTCTAAAGAACCATACTCACCTATTAGCTTAAATGCTGTCTTTTCCCCTATTCCAGGTATTCCTGGTATGTTATCTGATTTATCTCCCATTAACCCCTTAACATCAATGAATTGTGTAGGAGTAATTCCAAATTCATTTATAAAATCAGATTTATTATATACAGCAGTTTCTGTAACACCTTTTTTTGTTATTACAACCTTAACTAACTCTGTTGCTAATTGAAGTGTATCCTTATCTCCTGAAACAATAAATACTTCAATCCCTTCATCTTGGGCTCTTTTACTTAGTGTACCAATAATATCATCTGCTTCATACCCTTCAATTTCATATACAGGAATCCCTAAAAGGTTTAATAGTTCTTTAACAATTGGGAATTGTTCAGCAAGCTCTGGTGGCATCTTTTTTCTTCCTGCTTTATATTCTTCATATTCTGTATGTCTAAACGTTGGCCCCTTCTTGTCAAAAGCAGCAGCAATCATTGTTGGTTTAATTTCATCTTTTAATTTAGCTAACATATTTGTAAAGCCATAAATTGCATTTGTATGTGTTCCCTCGCTATTTGTTAATGGTGGCAATGCATAAAATGCTCTATTCATTAATGAGTTTGAATCTAATATTAATAATCTTTCCATTTTTCCTCCGTTAAAATTCACATAATCTATTATTTTGATTATACAATTATTTTATTCTAAAATCACCTTTTATTTATAAAACTTCCCATTTATTCATAATTTAATTCAAAAATAATAAGCATAGCTTTTGCTATGCTTAAAAAATACTTAAATCCAACTCTTCTGATAAGTCTTTTAATAGATGTAATCCTGCTATACTATTTCCCTTTATATCTAAAGCTGGTCCATATATTCCTATTCCCATCTTTCTTGGCACTGTGGCTAAAATTCCTCCGCCAACTCCACTTTTTGCTGGAATTCCAATATGCACAGCAATCTCTCCTGATGCATCATACATACCACAGGTAACCATTATAGTTTTTACTATTCTACAGGTCTCTCTAGACATTAATCTCTCGCCATTCCAAGGAGTAACTCCATCATTTGCAAGTACAGCTCCAAACTTTGCTAAATCAACTGCTGTTGCCTCAATAGAGCATTGTCTAAAATACAAATCTAAAATTTCATCAACATTTCCATCTAATATACCATTGCTCTTCATAAAGTATGCTAATGCTCTATTTCTGTCCCCTGTTTTAACTTCTGAAATATATACTTCCTCATTTATTCCTATAGTATCATTATTTGTTGCTTTTCTTATAAAGTTAATCATTCTACTTAACTTTTCTTCTTCTGTTTCCCCATATATTAATGATGTTGTCGCTATAGCACCAGCATTAATCATTGGATTATATGGTCTTGAAGTGTCTTTGGTTTCAAGATTTACAATACTATTAAATCCTTCCCCTGTTGGTTCTACGTTTACCTTTTTAAATACATTTTCTCTTCCATTATCTCCAAGTGCTATTATTAATGAAATTACTTTTGAAATACTTTGTATAGTAAACTTTTTATCACACTCTCCAGCCTTATATAACTTACCATTTAAATCATAGATAGCTATTCCTAAATCATTTGGATTTGCCTTCAATAACCCTGGAATATATGATGCTAATTTCCCACCACTAGCCATTTTTATATTCTTTTTTACTAATGTATCTAATAAATTCTTCAAAAACTCACCTCTTATCTTTTGATTAAAAATTTACAGTATTTTATATTATACTCTCATTATTTATCTTTATCAATTATTCACTTCCCTATTTACACATTCAATAAGAACTATAAAGAATTTATATTAAAAATATACTATATCTCTATTAAATTTTATAAATTTCAATTTATTTATTTACTTCTATTTTCAAAATAAAAAGGCTAATAAATTCTCTTTATTAGCCCCTAAATATTATTCTTCTGTTGTTGAAATTTCTTAAATTACTACTTCTTCAACAGCATTTCCTTTTGAATGCTTTTCAACCTTTTCTCTAAAGCTTTCTATTTCACTTTCTAACCCTTGTACAAAAAATGCAAATCTCTTTTTAATTCTA
>JBOFQV010000246.1:0-2248 GCA_051650705.1 Clostridium sp. | reverse complement strand
GCTAATGTATCTATCTTAGTAACAACTAATGAAGTTAATCCGCAAACTCTAACTGTAGTCTTTAATATAACTAAGTCTAACCATCCACATCTTCTTGATCTTCCAGTAGTTACTCCATATTCATGACCTTTTTCTCTTATCCATTCACCAGTTTCATCATTTAACTCTGTTGGGAATGGTCCCTTACCAACTCTTGTTGTGTAAGCTTTTGCTATACCAACTGCATTTGTTATCATTGTTGGTCCAACACCTGTACCATTAGTTACTCCACCTGCAGTTGTATTTGATGATGTTACATAAGGATATGTTCCGTAATCAATGTCTAGTAACATACCTTGAGCACCTTCAAATAAAACATTCTTATCTGCTTTTATTGCATCATATATTTCTACTGATGTTTCCTTAACAAATGGTCTTAATCTTTCACCATAAGCTAAGTATTGAGATAATATTTCTTCTGTATCTAAAGCTTCCCCACCTAGAACCTTTGTAATGTATGAATTTTTCATTTCCATGTTCATTCTTAGCTTTTCTTCAAATACTGTTGGATTTAAAAGGTCACAAATTCTTATTCCACATCTTTCATACTTATCTGTGTAACAAGGTCCAATTCCTTTTCCTGTAGTTCCGATATCATTCTTTCCTCTTGCCTTTTCCTTTAAAGCATCTAATACTTTGTGGTATGGCATTATTAAGTGAGCTCTATCACTTACAGCTAACTTTGCTGGAGTTACCTTTACTCCTTCTTCAAGTAAATAATCTATTTCTTTGAATAAAGCTTGTGGGTCAACAACTACTCCGTTTCCTATAACATTTAATTTATCATCATGTAAAATCCCTGAAGGAATTAAGTGAAGTTTGTATTGCTTATCTCCAACCTCTACAGTGTGACCTGCATTGTTACCTCCTTGGAATCTAACTACAACTTCTGCCTCTTCAGCTAGGTAATCTGTCATTTTTCCTTTACCTTCATCTCCCCATTGGGCACCAATTACTATAAATGCTGACATTTTCCTACCTCCTTATTTTTAATAGGATTTATTTTTTATTAACTATTGGGTTTATTTTATCAAAAATAAAACTCCCTTATTCATACTATCAAAGTGCAAGAAGATAATCAACTATATGTCGAATATTTTTTTGCAATAATAGCTAATAATTCGTATAATATATATGTGTTGAGAAAATTTACCTAAATATCTATTATTATTAAGGAGTGTTGAATATGGACATATACCAAGAATCTCTTGAGTTTCATAAGGAACTAAGAGGAAAATTAGAAATTAAATCTAGAGCAAGTGTTAATAATGAGAAAGATTTAAGTTTAGCATACACCCCAGGTGTAGCAGAGCCTTGTCGTGAAATACATAAGGATGAATCTAAGGCTTATATCTACACTCGTAAGTGGAATACCATTGCTGTTATTTCAGATGGTACTGCAGTACTTGGATTAGGGGATATTGGACCTACTGCATCTTTACCTGTTATGGAGGGTAAATGTATTTTATTTAAAGAGTTTGGAGATGTTGATGCTTTCCCATTAGTTTTAGATACTAAAGAAGTTGATGAAATTGTTGAAACTATTGTTAGAATTGCTCCAACTTTAGGAGGAATTAACTTAGAAGACATTTCTGCTCCTAGATGCTTTGAAATTGAAAAGAAGTTAAAGGAAAAACTTAATATTCCTGTATTCCATGATGATCAACATGGAACTGCTATTGTTACTTTAGCAGCTTTAATTAATTCATTAAAAATTGTAAATAAGAAGCTTGAGGATTTAAAGGTTGTTATTAATGGTGCTGGTTCTGCTGGTATTGCTATTGCAAAGTTACTTTTATCTTCTGGTGTTAAAAATATAGTTGTGTGTAATAGAAGTGGTGCTATTCATAGAGATATGGAATTTAAAAATTCTTCTCTTGAAGAGCTAGCTCAAATTACTAATCCTAATAATGAAAGTGGAAATCTTTCTGATGTTATTAAGAATTCTGATGTTTTTGTTGGAGTTTCTGCTCCAAATTCAGTAACTAAGGATATGGTTAAATCTATGGCTAAGGATGCTATTATTTTTGCTATGGCTAATCCTGTTCCAGAAATTTTCCCTGAGGATGCTATAGAAGCTGGTGCTAAAATTGTTGGTACTGGTAGAAGTGATTTCCCTAACCAAATTAATAATGTTTTAGCCTTCCCTGGAGTGTTTAGAGGGGCTTTAGATGTTATGGCTAGTGATATTAATGAGGAGATGAAGGTT
>JBOFQV010000245.1:0-4154 GCA_051650705.1 Clostridium sp. | reverse complement strand
AAGGATGAAGGGAAGGTTAAAATAAACTTCATTAATAGAATTCACTCTTATGCTTTCCAATATTCTTTAGAACCTTGGATGATAAAGCTTATAATTAAGCAATATGGGGAAGAGAGAGCTAAGGATATTATGGAAGGATTCAACTTTACTCCAGCAACTTCAGTTAGAGTTAATGATTTAAAGAGTGATTATGAATCAATTTATGAAGAGCTTGAAGAAGCTGGATATGAAATAGAAGATGGGTACATTTGTCCTGAAAGTATAGTAATATTTGGTGGAAGCAATATTGAAAATAATAAAACATTTGTTGAGGGTAGAATCACAGTACAAGATGAAAGTGCTATGTTAGTTGCACCACTTTTAGACATTGAAGAAGGGGATACTGTATTAGATTTATGTAGTGCTCCAGGTGGAAAGGCAACTCATGCTGCTGAATTATTAAAGAACACTGGGAAGGTTATAGCTTTAGATATTCATGAACATAAATTAGCTCTTATAAAAGAAAATTGCGAAAGATTAGGAATTACGAATGTTGAATGTGATACTATGGACGCAACAAAATTAAATGCATCATTAGTAGCATCAGCAAATAAAATAATTCTAGATGTTCCATGTTCAGGAATAGGAATTATTAGAAGAAAGCCAGAAATTAAGTGGACTAAGAAGAGAGCTGATCTTAGAAATATTGTTGAAGTTCAAAGAGAAATTATGGAGAATGCTTGGGAGTACCTAAGAGATGGTGGAACTATGATTTACTCAACTTGTACTTTAAATAAGGAAGAAAATGAAGATAATATTGCTTGGTTCTCAAATAAGCATAGAGATTGTAAGGTTGAGAAGATATTTATAGGAAACAATGATAATTTAATATATGGTGAAGATGGTACATTAACTGTATTACCAAATGAATATATGGATGGATTCTATATTGCAAAGCTAAAAAAGATAAAGTAGGAGACACAAATGGAGAATATTTTAAATTTTAGTTTAGAAGAGCTATCAGAATGGATGAAAAATAATGGCGAGGGAGCATTTAGAGCAAAGCAGGTTTTTTCTTGGATATACAAAGACGTATGGAATTTTAGTGAAATGAAAAATCTTTCTAAGGGATTACAAGAAAAATTAAATAATAACTTTTATGTAGAGGCTCCTGAAATTATAAAAGCTTATAATTCAAATATTGATGGTACAATTAAACTATTATTAAAATTTAAAGATGGAAATATAATTGAAACTGTAGTTATGAGATACAAACACGGGAATTCTATTTGTATTTCAACTCAGGTTGGATGTAGAATGGGATGTAAGTTTTGTGCATCTACTTTAGAAGGAAGAGTGAGAGATTTGACCGGGGGGGAAATTCTCTCACAAATCATGGTTGCTCAGAAATACATAAATGAAAGAATTTCTAATGTTGTATTAATGGGAAGTGGTGAACCTTTAGATAATTTTGATAATGTAGTAAAATTTCTTAAGTTAGTTAATGCAGAATATGGATTGAATATTGGTCAAAGACACATTACATTATCCACATGTGGAATTGTACCTAAAATATATGAGCTGGCTGATTTAGGGATGAATATTACCCTGGCAATATCATTACATGCTTTTAGTGATGAGAAAAGAAGGGAGATAATGCCTATTGCTAATAAATATTCTATTTCAGAAATTTTAGAGGCATGTGAGTATTATATTAATAAGACAAACAGAAGAGTAACTTTTGAGTATTCATTAGTTAAGGACGTAAATGATGGAAAAGAAGATGCTAAAGCTTTATCCAAAATACTAAAGGGCATGCTATGTCACGTTAATTTAATTCCAGTTAATGAAATTAAAGAAAACACATTTAAGAGAAGTTCAAAGAAAACCATAGAGGATTTTGCACAAATAATGCAAAGTGCAGGGGTGGAAACCACAATTAGAAGAGAAATGGGAAGCGACATAAATGCAGCCTGTGGCCAATTGAGAAGAAGTTTTATAGAAAAAGAGTAATTGAGATTTTGCCCAAAAGCTTGGGGGGAGAGGATTGTATGATAGGTGTAATTAGTGATATTGGGATGGTTAGATCGCTAAATGAAGATTATGCACTGTATGAAGAAAATTCTGATTATGGAATCTACGTAGTTGCAGATGGAATGGGTGGTCATAATGCAGGTGAGGTAGCTAGTAAAATGGCTGCAGAAGGTATTATTTCTTATATAAAAGAGAATTATTCTTTAGCAGATAGTGATAATTTACTTAAAAATGCTATCTTAAAAGTTAATGAAGTAATATTTAGAAAATCACTTGAAAGAGAACATTTAAGTGGAATGGGAACTACTGTCACAGCAACCTTTATAACAAAGGATTTTATTCAAGTAGCTAATGTAGGAGATAGTTGTTGCTTTGGAATAAATGGAGATTTTATAGAAAAGATTACGAAGGATCATTCTTTAGTTCAAGAATTGCTTGATACAGGTGGGATATCTGAAGAGGAAGCAAGTAAGCATCCAAAGAAAAATATTATAACAAGAGCAATAGGCACTAATATTATAGTAGAAGTAGATATATTTAACATACCTAAGGATAAATATAAGTCATTCTTATTATGCTCTGATGGTTTAGCAAATGAAGTGTCGAAGGAAGAGTTTATAACTGTTATACAGGAAGAAAAGAATTATTATGATGCATGTGAAAGATTAGTGAATCTTGCAAAATATAATGGAGGAAGAGATAATATAACAGTATTGTTATTTGGAGGAGAGATTTAAGATGATTGGTTTAATACTAGGTAATAGATATGAATTGATTGAAAAAATAGGGGAAGGCGGCATGTCTGAGGTTTATAAAGCTAAGTGTAATAAACTAAACAGATTTGTTGCTGTAAAAATCCTTAAAAAAGAATTTTGTGATAATGAGGACATAGTTAGTAAGTTTAAAAGAGAAGCTACAGCTATTGCAACATTATCAGATAATAATATAGTTAATGTTCTTGATGTAGGAACACAAGAAGAAATGAACTATATTGTTATGGAATATGTAAAAGGAAAAACATTAAAGGAAGCAATTATACAATTTGGCAAATTAAATTACGAAACTTGTGTAACTATTGGAATACAAATAGCTAAAGCTTTAGATTGTGCACATAGAAATAATATTATTCATAGAGATGTTAAACCACAAAACATATTAGTAACAGAAGAAGGTGTTATAAAGGTAACTGATTTTGGTATAGCAAAGTCAGCATCTTCAGCTACATTAACTAATACTACAACTATAATGGGTTCAGCTCATTATTTTTCACCAGAGCAAGCAAAAGGAAGTTTTATAGATAACAGAACTGATATTTATTCTTTAGGAGTTGTTTTATATGAAATGGCAACAGGTAAGCTACCATTTGAAGCAGAATCACCTGTTACAATTGCACTTAAACATATTCAAGAAGAGGTAGTTCCTCCAAAGCAAATAAATTCAAGAATTCCTGAAAGTTTAAATAGTTTAATTATTAAGGCGATGGAAAAAGACCCAAATAAGAGATATCAAAATGCAAAGGAAATAATTGCAGATCTTCAAAAAATCAAAGAAAATCCAGATATTATTTTAGGGGCAATAGTAGCTGATGATAATACAGCAGATCATACAATAATAATGGATGCAGTTAAGCCAACTCCTAAAAAGGAAGCTCCACAAAATATAAAGGAGCTTCAGGATGAATATTATGATGATGAAGATGAAGACGAAGATGAAGAAGATGATTATTATGAAAGAAAATCATCAAATAAAAAGAAAAAAGGACCAAATAAAACTCTAATTGGAAGTATAATAGCAGTTATACTATTAATTGCGGTAGGGGTTGGTGCTTACGCATTTTTTAGTGGTGGAAGTGGAAGTAGTACCAAAGAACCTGTAGATGAATCTGTAGCAATACCTAAATTAGTTGGTCTTGAAAAAGAAGCTGCAGTTAAGGCTATAGAAGAGGCTGGATTAGTTTATAAAGAAACTATGGAAAACAGCGATGTTGTTGAAGAAGGAAAGGTAATTAGAATTAATCCTTCAGAAGGAAGTCAGGCTAAAAAAGGTTCTGATGTTATGGTTTATGTGTCAGCTGGAAAGAGTAAAATGAAATTTGTTGATTATACTAAGCAAAATATCGATAGAGTAAAAGAGCAAATTAT
>JBOFQV010000244.1:0-3021 GCA_051650705.1 Clostridium sp. | reverse complement strand
AGGATTTTTTCTTTCATAAAAGTACCTCTAAATATTATGTTTAGTTAATTATATCATACAAATTTAAGTAAATCTAAGAAATTATAGGATAAATTTGCTATTTGGTATGGTTTTGACATTGAAAAAATAAAATTTTTGTGTAAAATATAATTATTGTGAAAATTATGTCTAGAAGGGAGAAAAAGAATGAGTGAAGAAAACGTTAAGAGAAAAAGCAAAAATGATAAAAAGAAAATGAGCATGAAAAAGAAGATATTAATTGGTATTTCAGCCTTTTTGGGTGTAATTTTAATTAGTTTATTGGGGGGGTACATATATTTCAGAAATACATTTTATCAAGCAACTAATCCTCCTGTAGAGAGTGGAAATGATGATGTTGATTATAGAGAAGTAGAGGGTATAACAAATGTGTTATTAATTGGTACAGATGGAAGAACTCTAGATGAAAAATCAAGATCAGACTCTATGATAATAGCAAGTATAGATAAAAATAACAATAATGTAAAGCTAGTATCAATAATGAGAGATACATTAGTTAATATACCAGGACATGGAGAGCAAAAAATTAATGCTGCATATGCTTTTGGTGGCGTAGAGTTGTTAATGCAAACCATAAGCCAGAATTTTGGAATTAAATTAGATAAATATGTAGCTGTAAACTTCTGGGGATTTGAGTCTATAATAGATGAAATTGGTGGGCTTGAACTTGAAGTTAAGGATTATGAAATAAATGAAATAAATAAGTTTATGGGAGAAGCAACAGGCGGGCAAACATCAGAGTCTATTACAAAGGCGGGGGTACAAACTCTTGATGGACAACAAGCGTTATCCTATGCAAGAATAAGAAAAGTAGGTAATGGTGCTTACGAAAGAGATGCTAGACAAAGAGAAGTACTTTTCAAGCTTGCTGAGAAGCTAAAGGATACTAATCCAATAAAATGGCCTGGACTTGCAACAGCACTTTCGGGGCAAGTGAAAACAAATATTGATATTCCAGAGGCATTAAATTTAGCTTATACAATTTATAAGATGCCTGTATTAGACTTAAAAGAGATGCAAATTCCTCAAAATGAAATTTCATGGGGAGGATTATATAAAAATAAAGGATGGGTTCTTCTTTGTGATAAAGAGCAAAATGGTAAGCTTTTAAATGAATTTTTATTTGAAAATAAAATACCAGAGCCAACTACTTTTGATACAAAATCATGGAGAGCTAAGCTTACACAATTAAAAGATGAAGAAAAGAAATACAATAAAGATAATAATATTAATCCTGATGATCATGTAACTGATGAGGATAAGGATAAGCCAATAGATGAGCTTCCACCACCAGTTAAGCCAGAAGAACCACAAGTACAAAAGAAGAACGTTAATGACTATATAAAAGCTGGAGATAATGTTGAAACTGCTAAAGGTAAATTGCAAAATGCAGGATTCAAGGTTAGTGTAAGTGGTTCAGGTACAATTGTTGAAAGTTTTTCTCCTTCAGGTGAACAGGAAGTAGGAACAACAATTACTATTAAAACTAAGGCTCCAGAACAAGTAAAGAAAAATGTTAATGATTATATTAATATAGGAGATAATATTGAAACTGCAACAGCTAAATTACAAGCAGCAGGATTCAAAGTTGCTGTAAGTGGTTCAGGAACTGTTGTTGGTAGTTTTAGTCCAAATGGAATGCAAGCTGTAGGAACAACAATAAAAATCGTTGCAAAAGAAGTAGAGCCAGAAGTTCCAGGTGATGCTAATCCAGAGGAAACTAATTTATAATTTAAAAGGTAGATTTAAATTAAGAAATAAGTTAATATATTATTATATAATTAAAAACTCCTCAATATATTGTTGAGGAGTTTTTGTAAATGGAGGAGAGATTATTTGAGTTTTTTATTAGGAATATTTTTAAAAATACCAGCAATATTACTGGCATTTACAGTACAAGGATTTGCTAAATCGAAAGTAGCATATAAATTAGGTGATAAGGCACAAAGGTTACAAGGAAGAATGAATATGAATCCTATGAACCATATAGAGCCTCTTGGAATGCTTATGATACTTATTTGTGGGTTTGGGTGGACTAAGCCTTTAGAAATTAATCAGGGAGCATTTAAGAAACATTATAAAGATGATTTGAAGGTGAGATTAGCAGCACCTTTATCTAACTTTATATTAGCAATGATATTTGCAGCAGTTCAAGGTGTGTTTGAAAAAACTATGGGTGGAGTAATCCCAACAACATTCTTTGTAGTTATTAATACTATGTTAATATTAATTGTAAATATAAACGTAAGTTTAGGAGTATTTAGTCTATTACCATTACCAGGATTAGAAGGATTTTATATTTTTAGAGATTTATCTCCAAAGAATTTTTATAAGTTTGCGCCAAAAATAATTCAATACCAATTACCTATTTTATTAGCAGTTATATTATTAGGTAGATATGTATTAATATATCCAGTAAACCTTATAATGATAGTAATGCAATTTATATCATCATTCTTTTTTGGTATATTTTAAAAAGCGAAGCAATTTTTTGCTTCGCTTTTATTTGAAGTATAGAGATGGGATATAAAATTTCTATATTTTCTTTGAATTTATAATAAGATTTTTTCCATAAACCTCATAGAATTTCTTTGAAGAACGTAAAGCTTGGGAAATTTCTAAGTTGATACACCCTTTTGATCCAATTGTTAATATTACATCTTCTTCTGAAATAGTAACATCAATTTCTTTTACTGAACCAATTAAAGTTCTATCTAATCCTTCCGCAATTCTAAGTAATACTCCAATTTTTTCAATAAATCCAAAATCCAATCTATTAATAATATAGGAGAATTGAGGGAATGGAAGTGTATAACTATTATTTCTATGCATTGCAGCAATAGCAGCAGAGCTTACAAGCTCCTTATGAGTTAAGCCGTTTAATCTTGAATGCATTATTATATAAAATGAATGCTTGTGGTGATTGTAATAATCAATGCTAGTTCCACAGTCGTGTAGTATACAAGCTGTTTTTATTATATT